>JAENYQ010000018.1:0-41784 GCA_016841675.1 Desulfotomaculum sp. | reverse complement strand
ATGACATACCTCGACCCCAAAGACATACCCCATATCAGAGGTGTGTCCCCTTTCCACTGATATGACATACCTCGACCCCAAAGACATACCCCATATCAGAGGTGTGTCCCCTTTCCACTGATATGACATACCGCGACCCCAAATATATACCCCATATCAGAGGTGTGTTTTATAATTAAAATGTAATGAAAGGCGCGCGCGTAGGAAACTCGATTATAACGGTGCATTTCTTATAATTTAATAGGTTTATGTCATTCTTGCATGTCATTCTGAACGAAGTGAAGAATCTAAGATCCTTCGCTACGCTCAGGATGACTGTCAGCTAGCTCAGGGTGACATTCAGCCAGCACTCCTGATGGAGAACCAACAGCTTTTACTGTTCGCCTTCCGGTTTGTCCCGATTCTCCTCGCCGGGCTTTTTAGCTGGCGAACCAAGCCCGGAAAACTCCTGCCCCCAAAAACTGCTCAACCGCTGCCGGGCTTTGTCCCAGCCACCGGAACTGATTAAAAGGAACGCCCCGCCCCCCAGAATCAGGACTCCCAGGATCCAAGCTATTGTTATCCACCCCGAAGGAGTTTGTGAAGTAGGGCCGTAACCTCCACCACCCGGTGTAGTTCCGGCTACACCCAGTATAGTCGGCAAAGCATCGGCAAACAGGGCCGCGCCTTTTTCAGCCTCTTCACGGGAATTGGTGTGGGTGCCGACTTCTATGAGCATGGCCGTAGACATCAAGTCCTGGTTGTAATTACCCCGGGCCATAAAAATTTCTTTGACAATGCCCGGGTGTATTTTATTGGCCGAAGCCATTACCCGTTTGGCAAATTCTACATTGGACTGCATTTTGGGGTTCTGCCTGCCCACCACCAAGCGCAGCTGTGTCACGTTAGCGCCGGATACGTCCTTGGTATAGAATTCAGGATCAGGTATGCCGTCCCGATGCACATCCACTAACGTGACCGGGTTTTTTTTCATCATGTCCGCCGCAGTACGCCTGGAACGGTAATACGCGTTGCTGTCCCTGGGTTCATGAGGGGTTTTATCGTGCAGAACCTTAACCCCTTTTTTACGGAGTTTCTCGGCAAAGACATCCCCAACTGCGAAAATGCCGCCATGATAAGGCTTACTTTCAGTTCCGTCTGTCGGGATGTATGATTCGGCGCTGTGTGTATGATAAACTGCTATGGGCCTATTTTTCCAATTCTGCTGACCGGTTTGCTCAGTTTGCCCTGCCGTCGGTAAAGCCAGGTTGTCATATTCGTCAATCATGGCCAGCAGTTCCCGATCCATACCGACAAATTCCGCCCGGGCATCAAATTTATTCACCGTTTTTATCTTATAGCGCCGCCCATCTCCACGAATTAATTCATCGCCCACGGTTACAGACCGAGACATTTTGCTCAGCATTTTGTTGCTGCTGTCCATAATAGTGAAAACCTGGCCGTCGATATGATCCGACTCCACAGAACTGTTTAAGAGCGCTCCGGGAGACCAGACCGGGTTATCCTGGCGCAGCACCGCGAAATACGCCAGCAGGGAAATACCCAGGGCCAAAATCCCGGCACCTACTGCTATTTTATAGCGGTTCCTGCTCATGACCGGTCCCCCTCCCTGTCTTTTGCTTCATTTTCTTTTACATCGTTGCTTCCATTTTCATCGGGCTCAACCGGTTTACGCAGCCCTTCCATTAGTTCACGGGGCCGATCAGCTGACGGTCCGCCCTGCAGTCTCTCTCTGGTTTCACCAATTATTTCGGCCAGTAAAACAGCCACAATACCGGCCAGCACAATGCCGTCAAAGGCACCTGCACCACCGATGGCTACCGTACCCGCCGGGGCGCCGGTGTTAACCAGCCAGGCCAGGTAGGCCACGTCAACCAACACTAGTCCCAAAGTGGCGGCAATAAATGCGGAACGCCTGGACCTGCCGGCCAGGTAGGCCACCAAACCGCCAATGATAGGGTAAACCCACAGGGAGTCCAGATAGCCAAAAAACCGTCCACCGGGTTCTCCGTCAGCGCGACCCAGGAAATGACCCACCCCGTAGATAATAGCACCGGTGATTACCGCTGCTGCCAGGGCTCGGCCCCACTCTTTAGATGTTCCCGCCTTATACAACAAGTAAGCGGCTACCCCCAGCGGAACTAGAGCGCCACCCACATTAACGGACACATCGAAGCGTCCGGTAGCAAGGGGGATATCGATAAAACTTCCCACTATCAGTAATACGATGATGGCCAGTGCTGCTCGGTCCGACAACCGCATCCGGTCAAGGACGCGTTGGGCCAGTCCAAAGTAAATCAGCACCGAGACCACCAGAAGTACGATGATACCAATAGGCAGCGTCGTCATGGTACTCCTCCTCGGGCAAATTTAGTATTAATTCGTAGCATTATGCTTCCCCGCCGGAGGGTAAATATACTATTCGGGAGTCAGAATTCAGGAGTCAGTATTCAGAATAAAGACCATATATCATATCTCAAAGTTCAAAAAACGCTTCAAATAGAAGAAAGGGCTGGCAATAATAAACAGCCGCGCCTTCTGGTTTCCAGTAAATCTTAATATGTACCGCCGCTTTTTTATTCTGAATACTGACTCCTGACTCCTTCTCAATGAGAAGACAAAAAGGGGACAGGCATTTTTTTCAAAAACTGAAAAAAGCGCCTGTCCCCTTTTTGGTAAACTTTTTGGTAAACTGTCCTTCTCAACAGAAAAAGAGACTGTCTCCAGTCTCTTTAGTGGTTTACATTTAACCTGCAGTATATTACTCTTTTTTGTCGTCAAAGATATTCCCGAACATCTCGCCGATGGTGACCGATCCACCGTCGCTGGTTGGGGATTCCGGCTGCTTGGTCGTGTTTTCCCGGGGTTGCGGTCTGCGTGCTTCCCGGTTTGCTTCTTTGTTTGCTTCCCTGTTTACTTCCCTGATGGAAAGACGGATCCGCTTATCATCGGGCTCAACGCTGAGAACTTTAACGTCAATTTCTTCCCCCTCCTGCACAACCTCATCCGGAGTTGCCACGTGGTGGTCAGCCAGGTGGGAAATATGAATCAAACCCTCTACTCCAGGTTCTAGCTGTACAAAAGCGCCGAAGGGTGCAAGACGCACTACCTTGGCCCGAACGACACTGCCTACCGGGTACTTTCCCTCTACCTCATCCCATGGGTTGGCCAGAACCTGCTTAAGGCCCAGGGATACTTTTTCGTTTTCCCGGTCAACCCGCAGTACCATCACGTCAAGTTCATCGCCAACCTGAACGACATCGGAAGGATGATTAATGCGGTACCAGGCCATTTCAGAAATGTGCATCAATCCATCAACGCCGCCAATATCCACAAAAGCGCCAAAGTTAGTCAGCCGCCTGACCACCCCTTTGACCACCTGTTCCTCTTCCAAGTTTGCAAGCAACTTTTCCCGATTACGGGTGTATTCTTCCTCCAAAACGGCCTTACGGGAGAGAATAACCTTGCGTTTGCCACGGTTCAGCTCAATTACGCGAGTTTCAATATCCAGGTTCAGGTATTTGCTCAGGTCCTCAACATATCCCATCTCCACCAGTGATGCGGGCAGGAATGCGCGCACACCTACATCTACCAATAGACCACCCTTGACTACTTCGCGGACCATCCCCGTGACCGGTTCGCCGCTTTCCCTTTTTTCTTCCAGGCTGGTCCATGATTTTTCTGCGTCGGCCCTTTCCTTGGAAAGGATTAGTTTACCCTCATTGTCTTCAGACTTGAGAACAAAAACATCTATTTCATCACCCACTTTTACCACTGACTGTGGGTCATTGACGGTATAGCAGGTTAATTCCCGTAGGGGGATGACACCTTCAGTTTTAGCACCCACATCAACCAGTACTTCATCCTGGTTAACTTGGACCACAATACCCTTGACAATTTCACCGTGTTTAAGAGTTCTTACTTCCATAGATTCATCCATTTCCTGCTGCATCTCTTCCTCAGGAGCTGTTTCCTCAGGAGTTGTTTCTGTTTCAACTACGGGTTCGGTTTGCTCTTCTACTTCGGACTGCTGTTCAACCATTTCTTCCATGATGTCCTTTTCGCCGTTTTCGTTAAACTCATTCATTCTACAGTGAACCTCCTCTATAATCCAGCCGGGTGTTGAAGCACCAGCCGTAATTCCGACTGCTGAAAGGCCTTTAATCCACACCGGGTCCAGTTCCTCTGCGGTTTCTATCCAATATACAGGAATTCCGGAGCCACCGCAAATTTGAACCAGCTTTGAAGTGTTGGCACTGTTCTTGCCGCCAAGCACCAGCATAGCATCCACTTGGCCGGCTAGTTCCAGCGTTTCTTTTTGTCTTTCAGCTGTGGCCAGGCAAATGGTGTTAAACACTTGTACCCGGCTTCCGCTTTTTTGCAAAATTTCGACCACAGCATTTAAATTTTTCAGGCGCTGGGTCGTTTGAGCAACTATGCCTACCCTGGGGAGAAATTTCATGCCCCGGGCCTGCTCTGGGTCCCTGATTACTTGGGCCTGGTTATCGGACCAACCGACAATGCCACGTACTTCGGGGTGCTCCGGATCTCCTACCACTACCACAGGGATGTTCTCGCGTACCAAGTTCTGAACAGTATTTTGGACTTTACGTACGAAAGGGCAGGTAGCATCGACTATACTCAGACCCTTTTCCCTGGCCTGCTGTACAACATCGGGCGCAACTCCGTGAGAGCGGATAATCAGCGTCCCGGGCCCGGACAAATGATCAAGATCATCTACCACCGTGATCCCTTCCTGTGTCAACAGATCGGTTACTTGGCGGTTATGGATAATTGGCCCCAGGGTAAACACCGGTTTGGCGCGGCCTTTTAAACACTCGCGGGCAATATCTACAGCTCGTTTTACACCAAAGCAAAAACCTGCCCTGGTAGCAATCTTCACCTTCATTACATCACCGCATTTTAACTACTATTATTTTCAACTACCGCCAGCAGCCGGCCTATTTCTTCCATAGCCTTCAGACTGATCGATTCCATTTCGGCTCTGGAGACTTTGCGCCGGTTAGGGGTATCAAAATACAATGGTTTGCCGATAACAACTTTCACCTGGCCCCAAAACCCTTTAGTCCCGCTGACCGCTACCGGCAACAAAGGAACACCCCCTTTTAAGGCCAACATGGCAGCTCCAAGATGGGGGTTTAACAGCTCGCCTGTTTTACTGCGCGTACCCTCCGGAAAAATGCCGACCACATTGCCGCTTTCAACCAGTTCCAGTGCCCTTTTAATAGATGTCCGGTTCACCCCGCTCCGTTGAACGGGAAAAGCACCAAGTTTTTTAACCAGCCAGGCCAGCACAGGAATGGTAAACAGTTCTGTTTTGGCCATAAAAAAGATATTTCTATTTATAGCACAGCCAATTACCACCGGATCCCAGTAACTGACGTGGTTGGCGACCAATATTAAGCCCTGCCCCGGGAGCAAATGGGAATCACCAATAACTTTCCAGCGGCGGATAACCAAAAGCACTGTCCGGCAGATAAATTTGGCCAATATGTAAACCACTATTCTATCCTCCCCGAAACCCCGGCCAGCAAAAGTTCAATTACCTGGTCGGCGCAGAAAGCGGAACAATCAATGATTTCAGCGTCCAGGGCCGGTTTCAGAGGCGCCAATGACCTATTGGTATCGATTTCATCGCGCTGTCTGATATCTCGCATTACTTCACTAAGCTCTATCTCATAACCTCGCTGTTTAAGTTCCTCATGCCTGCGCCGGGCTCTTTCCTCCACGGATGCAGTCAAGTAAAACTTGGCCTCTGCATCAGGCAACACATGAGTGCCGATGTCTCTGCCTTCCATGACTACGCCGCCCCGGGATGCCATGGCTCTTTGCAGGCTGGACATCTTGTGCCGCACACCCGGTATACGGGAGACAAGAGATACATGATTGGCAACCTGCGGCGTTCTAATCGCCTCAGTTACGTCCCGGTCGTCTAAAAACAGCCTGGTATTACCGGTTTCATCTGTTTTAAACTCCAGCTTGGCATCCTCAACCATTTGGACAATCGCCAATTCATCGGCCATATTTATTTTATCCATTAAAGCCTTTAATGTTACTGCCCTGTACATAGCACCGGTATCAATGTATATAAAGCCCAGCTTGGCGGCTAAAAGCCTGGCTGCAGTGCTTTTGCCCGCACCCGCCGGGCCATCGATGGCAATGTTTGGATGGCGTTTCATGCCGGTTCCACTCCATGATTTAACGAATACCATAACTTTTTCGACATGTCAGGTTAATATCCTTTTTTATATAAAAAATAAACCGCAAAAGGTAAACTACTCCAAAATATTATTTCACAATTATGCCATTTAATGTATTAATAAAGTAGGGAAATGATATATCAATGCACTCCGCATCTTTAATAGTGGTTGCTCCCCGGGCCGATAACCCGGCGACGGCGGCGGCCATAGCCATTCGGTGGTCACCGAAACTGTCGCAGGGCGCTCCGATGAGCTGTCGGCCTCCCCGCACCACAAAACCGTCGGGCCTTTCACTGACCTGGGCTCCCAAACCGCCAAGTAAACGTACCACTGCGGTGATCCGATCCGATTCCTTGTGACGCAGTTCGGCAGCGTCACGGACCACGGTTTCGCCGTTGGCTAGTGCGGCCACCACCGCCAGCACCGGAAGCTCGTCGATTAGCTTGGGGATAATCTCTCCGCCGATATCCGTGCCGTTAAGTGGGCTGCCGTGCACTTTTAGATCGGCCACCGGTTCACCGTTAACTTCCCTCACATTTTGTAGTACTATATCGGCGCCCATATCCTTTAGTATTTCCAGTGCGCCGGTACGGGTAGGGTTAATGCCTACATTTAGTATCTCTAGCTCAGCCCCGGGCACGGTTATACCGGCGGCGATAAAAAACATAGCCGAGGAGATATCGCCGGGAATACTGATGCTTTTGCCAATCAGATTAGGTCTGCCCCAGATGGACACCCGTTGGCCGTCAACTTCCACCCGCGCACCGAAATATTCAAGCATGCGTTCAGTATGATCCCTGGAACGGGCCGGTTCAATTACTGTGGTTACCCCTGCGGTAAGCAAACCAGCCAGCATAACCGCCGATTTAACCTGGGCGCTGGCCACTGGCGAGTAGTAATCTATAGCCCGCAGCTTGCCGCCCTGGATAGCCAGGGGGGCAAGGGAATTGCCTTTGCGGGCTGTAATCCGGGCCCCCATTGTCGTGAGCGGTTTAATGACCCGGCCCATGGGCCGTTGGCGCAGCGAATTGTCCCCGGTGAGCACGGAGAAAAATGGACAGCCCGACAGCACTCCGGCCATCAGGCGCGTGGTGGTGCCGGAATTGCCGGCATCTAGTATGTTTTCAGGCTCCAGCAGCCCATCCATACCAGCGCTACGTACAACCACCCGGTTTTCTTCAGTGACTACTTGCACGCCCAGGGCGCGGATGATCCCGATGGTAGACAGACAATCACCACCAAACAGGAAATTATCTATTTCTGTTTCACCGCAGGCCAGAGCACCCAGTATTACAGCCCGGTGAGAGATTGACTTGTCACCCGGCACCCGTACTTGGCCGCGCAGTTCCTTGGCCGGTAGAATAGTTACTTCCAAAGAGGTACACTCCTATACTTTACGCCTTGGGTCGGCATTTGATATTTCTGGCTCGCAGCAGATCGCAGGCCCGATTCTGTTCGTCGGAGGTGGCAAAACCCACCCTAATCGTGCCGCCGTAACCTTCTCTGGCGTGCAGGATCTCAATTTCTGTTATATTTATCCCAGCATCCCCCAAAAGACTGGCCAGCATGGCAATAATACCAGGCCGGTCCGGGACGGTTACCACCACCTCATAAATGTAAGGCAGGTACCCTCTGGGTTTGATGGGCAGTTCCCGGCGTACTTGATTGGCTTCGCTCAAAGTGTGATAAATTTGTGCGCCTTTTCCAGCCCGTATGGCCTCTTCCAATTCTTCAACAGCAGCCCGGAAAAAAGACAGGGATTCCAGTACCCGGTCCCGGTTGGTGATGAATATATCTCGCCACATTTGCGGGTTGCCCGCAGCAATGCGGGTGGTATCCCTGAAACCTCCGGCTGAAAGGGCCAGGGCCCGGTCTCCAACGGGCATATTGGTTACCGCGTTAACCAGGGCTGCTGCTACAAAATGCGGCAGGTGGCTAATCGCCGCCGTGATTAAATCGTGTTCATCCGGCGGTATTTCCATTACCAGTGCCCCAATGCCTTTCACCATGCCGCGGACCAGGTCCATAGCGGCATGGTTTGTATCAGGGGTGGGAGTTAACAGGTAAAAAGCGTTTTCAAACAGATACGAGTCAGCTCCGGCAACACCAGAAGTCTCTGAACCAGCCATGGGGTGACCGCCCACAAAGTGGATATCCGGCCTGAGAACACTTTTTGCTTCGTCAACAATGGCTTGCTTGGTACTGCCCACATCGGTCACCACGGTGCCGGGCTTTAACCAACCATTTATATTCCTAAGCAGGCCGGGGACGGCTCCCACCGGGACGGCCAGTATCACCAGCTCGACGTCACTTACGGCTTCTCTTAAATCGACTGCCTCATGCACAGCTTCTGCGGACAGCGCCATTTCGAGGTTTTCCCGGTTGGTATCCACTCCGTAAATATGCTTGGCCAGCTGACGTTCGTTTAGGGCCAGGCCCAGTGAACCGCCAATCAAGCCCAAACCGATTATGGCGCACCGGTTGATCATTGCAAGCTACCCATTTTACGGTCCATTACCTCGGCTATATGCTTAAGTTTATGCATCAAATTATTGAAATTATCCGGAGTAAGAGACTGCGGTCCGTCACAAAGCGCTTCCTCAGGATGGGGGTGCACCTCAATCAGCAACCCGTCGGCGCCCGAGGCGATAGCAGCCCGGGCCATGGGCTCAACGAAACGCCATTTGCCAATGGCATGGCTGGGGTCTACAATCACGGGCAGGTGGCTAAGGTATTTGACTACCGGCACTGCTGTAAGGTCCAGGGTGTTGCGGGTGTAGTTTTCAAAAGTCCTGATGCCTCGTTCACAAAGGACTACGTCCCGGTTACCCTCGGCCAGGATATATTCAGCCGCTAAAAGCCACTCTTCAATGGTAGCCGAAGCCCCACGTTTCAACAGCACCGGTTTGCCGGCCCGGGCCACTTCCCGTAGCAGGAAAAAGTTTTGCATATTGCGAGCTCCAATTTGCAGCATATCAGCGTATTCCGCCACCATGTCCAAATTTCTGGGGTCCATCACCTCGGTAACTATTGGCAGACCGGTTTTCTCTCTGGCTTCAGCCAACAGCTCCAGTCCTTTTTGCTCCAACCCCTGAAAAGAGTACGGCGAGGTGCGGGGTTTGAACGCGCCACCCCGGAGTAATGTAGCGCCGGCCCGACGGACTATTTCCGCCGCTTCCAGCAACTGTTCCCTGCTTTCCACCGCGCAGGGGCCGGCCATTACCTGGATACTATCTCCGCCAATTTCTACATTTCCGACCTTAACCACGGTGGGGCCTTCCATGTATGCCTTACTGACCAGTTTATAAGGTTGAAGTATGGGAACCACTTTCTCCACTCCCGGCATGGCTTCCAAAGCCAGATCATTCAACCTGGTCTTGTCGCCGATGGCACCTATAATTGTTCTTTCAACGCCTTGGGAGAGGTGAATGTTAAATCCCGCTTCATCCAATTTTACCAACACCCGATCGATCGCTATTTTACTGGCTTTATGTGCCATTACAACTATCATAGTATACATACCTCCGCTTTACTAGCCTATTTTCAACAGCTTCCCGGTCTGATTAGATACCTAAAAAAAGCAAAAAACCCCCCCTGGGAGTGATTATGTAAACATAGTCCAACGCCCCCTACCATTCTACCGTCCTGCATTATGCCGACATAACCGTCGACCCTACACCCGCCAATTACCATACAAACCATTCTACCGTATGGACATGATAACACCTTTCATAATTTGGTGCAATATGTCTTCTCATATAAAAGTGAACTCATTCGGGCTGCGGTCGGTTAGCCTGCAGCTGTTTTTAGTACGGCGGGTTACCGGGATCTGGACGTAGGCTTACAGCTTCCCCCAGGTAAACGTGCTTGACATCGCGCTGGTTTGTATTAGTGTTTGCCAGCATCAGCGCCCTAATACATCTGCCCAGGCTTCCCGGTATCTCCACTTTTATGGCACAAAGCACTGGCACCAAGTTCGGAGCTCTGCATTGGCCTGGAATCTAAAAACTGTTGATTGGTAGCGAATTAAAAATAATCAGGATGAAACAGCCCGGTGGCCCATTCCTATGGCCACATCATCCAGGTGCAGCAGCCCTACGCCGAAGAATACAGCAACACTGATGTGATCCTGGTACCTGGCAATACCAATCTTGCCTCCCACATTGAGGCCAAGTGCCTTGGGCATAACCTGGGTCAGGGCTTCCCTGGTGGCACCGGCCACCGCTCCCTCATCGGCATGCACTTCGCGTATAACGCCTTCCCTTTTAGCTGCCACCACAGCCCGTTCAGTGATTTTGTTTACCGAAGCGATGAAGTCTCCGCCGTGATCCACTGCTGCGGTCTTGATACCATCTTTTAAAAATAGGGCTTTGAATTCCTTTTCTTGTTCCCGGGTTTCAGAAATGGCCATTTTTATAGCAGCCCGGGCTACTTGTCTGCTGCCCATGGGTATCAAATATATCTCCTCCATATGGATTAATCTTTTTCCGATAGTCATGATAAACAAAGTGAACAATCTAGATCCTTCGCTATGCTCAGGATGATAAAACCTAACGATTCATTTTCAGGGTAGTTAGGGTAGCTCTTTAATTAAATCAGCGCGAGCTGTATTTCCTCTCCATACGGTTGCTATAATTCCTAAATTCTTCGTGCATTTTGAACATCAGGCGCTCCATATCGTACTTGGTCAGGTATTGATGCACCGGTTCAATCACTTCTATTTTACGGAATTCTTCTCGGGCCACAAAACTCAGCAGGTCAACCATATTTTCGGCTGTGACGGTAAGGAGCACAGGTGCGAAAGCGGCTTCACTGTTGTTTAATTCATCCCAAACAGTGTATACATCCGCGCTCATTTCGATGTCTTCTATATGAACGCCCTGAACGGGAACGTTTCTAAATAGTGCCACCTGCTGTTCGCGGATTTCCTCGGCCACTTTATCCACCGGCTTGCCGCCAAATAAAAAGCGTCCAGGCCTGGCTTGGCCTTTAAAATCCAACCTTATTTTAACTTTCAATTCGCTGTTTTCGCTTAATTCTACATTCATTACGGCGCACCTCCGGGTGGAGTTTGTTATCTAATTTCTACTGGCAGGATAGAATATCCTGCCAGTAGGGCGCCTTTGCTTATATTTTTGCTATTTTTTTCAATTGCCTTAATTCCCCTGGGTTTAAATGCCGGAATTGGCCTGGTTTCATCTGTCCCAAATGCAGAGGCCCAATACTCTCCCGGCGCAAGTGCTGCACTTGGTGACCGGTGTGCTCGCACATACGCCGTACCTGCCTGTTCCGTCCTTCGTGGATGGTAATCTTTAAAATCCCTTCCCCGTTTTGAGTCCCAACCAGAGCTACACTGGCCGGGGCGGTAGGACCGTCATCCAGTTCAACCCCCCGGGCCAGCGCCTTCAGCTTGTCCGGTCCGGGAACGCCTGACACCCAGGCCAGGTATGTTTTAGGTACCTCATGGCTGGGATGAGTCAGGGCGTAAGTCAGTTCGCCGTCGTTAGTCAGCAATAGCAGTCCCTCGGAGTCATAATCCAGGCGCCCCACCGGGTAAACCCGCTGGCTGATGTCATGCAGAAAGTCGGTAACCTTGGGGCGGCCCTGGGGGTCGCTGACCGTAGATACACAGCCCACCGGTTTATATAGCAAAATGTAAACCAGGTCCTCCGGTTTTGTTAATACCTGGCCGTTCACCTCTACCCGGTCGGACAGTGGATCAATTTTCAACCCCGGGGTGCTGACGGTCTGCCCGTTCACCTTCACCAAACCCTTGGCAATAAGTTCCTCACTCTGCCGACGCGAAGCCACACCGGCTTGAGCCATGTATTTATGTAATCGCTCCATATCTAATCACCCGCATAGATTTTACCACTATTCACCGCAAAATCCAAAAAAAAAAGCATTTGGGGTCAGGCTCTTAACTTATTAACTTATTGCTGAATTTCGCAATAAGTTAATAAGTTAAGAGCCTGACCCCAATTAGCCAAATACCTTATGGCAAACGTAAACAGAGGCAATTAGAGTGGTGAAGTCGGCAGTCAGTCCGGAAAATATGGAGTAGCGGTAGCGGCTAATGCCCACCGAGCCAAAATACAGGGTAAGAACATAGAAAGTAGTATCAGAACTGCCCTGCATAGTGGAAACCAGGCGGCCGATAAAGCTGTCGGGGCCATTGGTTTTTACCACATCCGTAGCAATACCCAGCGCCGCGCCTCCGGACAAAGGCCGCATAATGGCGTGGGGTAAAACCTCAGCTGGCATGCCCACCGCGCTTAGTACAGGCGTGAAAAGCAAAACCATGTAGTCCAGCGCTCCGGAGGCTCTGAAAACACTGACGGCTACCAGCATGGCTACCAGGTAGGGAATTGTTGTTATTGCTGTGGCAAAACCAGCTTCAGCACCTTCGACAAAGGTTTCAAAAACGTTGACTTTTCTGGCCGCGGCAATAAGAGGCACCAGTAGTAAAACAACAGGAATGGCCCAGCGGGACAGATCGGATACAATGCCAAACATTAGTTTACCTCCCCCGAGAATAAATGTACCGGAACAGCCTGTCCGCACAAATTGCCACCGTCATACCGGCTGCAGTGGCAAATACGGTGGTGCCGACTATCTCCGTCGGATCCGCCGAACCGTAAATCAGCCGGATACCGA
Source organism: Desulfotomaculum sp. (assembly GCA_016841675.1). Lineage (GTDB taxonomy): Bacteria > Bacillota > Desulfotomaculia > Desulfotomaculales > Desulfallaceae > BRH-c8a. Next base: position 28,906 of record JAENYQ010000018.1, on the reverse strand, counting down.
TAATAGTAGTGGGGATTAGTGTAATACAGGAAGTATTAAGAGCCAGGAATGTACACATGGCGTCGCTAGCCGTTTTAGGGTCGCCTCGGTTGAGCTTTTGCAGTTCCTGCATGGCTATTAATCCCATCGGTGTGGCCGCGTTGCCCAGGCCAAGTATATTGGCGCTCAAGTTCATTACAATAGCACCCATGGCAGCATGTTCCTTGGGTACGCTGGGGAAGAGAAAGGTGGTAACAGGTTGGACCAGACGAGCCAACGCCCGCACCAACCCCGCGGCCTCAGCAAGTTTCATAATCCCCAGCCAGAAGGTGATGATAGCGATCAGATCTAAAGCGACCTGGACACCTATTTGCGCGCCTTCCAGGGCCGCCTTGGTGACCACCTCAATATGTCCGTTAAAACCTGCTACCACAACGCCGATCACCATCATGCCAAGCCAGACAAAGTTGACCATACCGGTATCCTCCAAAAAGATTACTAATAAAAAGGTATGATCAATTCGAACATAATATGTAAATAATTCCTTAACAACCTATATGTACTAGTTAAAAAAAGGGGACAGGCTACTTTTTACCTTTACTTACTTTCGCTCAGGAAAAAAGTAGACCTATCCCTTTATTGGTTAAAAAAGTGCGCTACAATGATTGCTATCGCACGCGCTTTGCACAATTTTTTGATATAACCTCTAAAATTTAATCTAATTCCGGTTTTTTATCTTTTTTGGTCTTTTCAAACATGCCCTGGATTTGGCTGAGCAGCTGCGGGGTCATATCCATCAATCGATCCAGCAGTGCGTTACCGTCCACCGGAAGCATGCGCACATGCCCGTTGCCGGCCACCAGAAAACCCACCGGTTTTACCGACATACCAGCTCCGCTGCCCCCGCCAAAGGCCGGCGACTGTTGTTCGTCTTCACTACCGCTGTTGCCTTTGCAGGTTATTTCAAACTCGCTGCCCCCGGCTCCAAAACCGCAGGAAACCCTGGAAACCGGTATAATTACACTACCGTCCGGCGTCTCCACCGGTTCACCGACTACCGAGTTTACTGAGACCATTTCCTGAATACTTTCCATGGCGGTTCTCATTAAGCCTTCTATGGGGTGCTGTTGTTCATCCATTTTATCACCCTCGTTTTTAAAATTATCCTTTATGTATAACGGAGATTCTCTTTGTTAGGCCACTAAAAATGTGCAATGTTAGCTTTTAGTGAACAAATGCGAAATTATACTCTAAGCTTTCGCCGGTTTATTAAAAAAAACCAGCCCGCCAGTAAACCCGTATAAATAATATGACCGCTACTAAGGCTAAATATGCAGTCGAAATTAACCCGCAGTAACTGCCCGTCAAACACCGGCACCACATCCAATTCTGGTTTGGGTGCTTGATGGTCAAGCATCCGGTAAAGAAATGAAGTAGTATTGCTTTTGATAATCCACAGTGCCCCCACCGCCATACCGGTTTGCCCGGCTTCCGGCAGACCAATCACCGTGCTCCACTTGAAATGGCGCAGTTTTGTTCTGGACAGCAGGTACCGATATGCAGGCTTGGTGGCCTGGTAAATACTAACTGCCTGCCTGTATAGCTCAATGGCGCGGCCCGGTGTGAGCTTGGTTTTTTCCCTGGCCAGTGTAGGTCCGGAGTGTTTGCTAAACCTGGCCCTGAGCTTTAATACCGGGGTAAACGCTTGGTGTGCCAGCTTGAGATAAGAAAGCCGCAGGCGCAGGTTAATTAACCCCCAAAGCAATGAAAAACGAACGCCCCTGTCTGGCACGTATTCCTGAGGTGTGCCTTCCAGGGTAGCGTTTAGCTTATAATAAGTATATTTTATTTCCACTGTTACCGGTGAGATTAATATTATCGCCAACACCATAACGGTAACTGCAATTACTGCTATGAGCCACATGCTACACCCCGTCCCTTATTCTGCCAAGGGGGATGGAAAAATATACGAAGAGAGTTCTTCAAATATGATTAACTACGGTGATGTTCATTGATATTCTTAATGGTTGCTGAAAATAGCTCCACCGGTAGTACCTGATAGCCTAAAAAAGGTACGCTGGCAGGACCCAAGTTGTAAAGGGCAATAGTGCCAACACCAATGGCGCAGTTGCTAAATTTTGTAGCCAGGGCCAGTAGTGAAAGTAATAAAAACTAGCTATGGCCACAATACCTGTGCCCATGACACTAGCGAACCAGGAAGGGGCAAAATTTTTTATGATTAGGAACACTTTATTCACTTGAAACTACCGATTAATTCATGGTTGTAATATAAATGGTTTGGCCCTCTTTGGTTCCTGTTAGCAATTCGCAGTGACGGAGTACGGCAAAATTTCGTTCCATTTCCCAATCTTTTAAATCAAAATGCGCAGCAATTTCCGGGCGGGTTACCTTGCCCTTTTCTTTTATAAACTCATAGATTTTTTTCTGCAGCTCAGTTAACCCATCCGTACCGCTTTGGCCGGCCATTTTACGGTGAGTGATAGCGCTGTTCACCGCTGCTACGTCGCATGTTTTCGGCGGCTGAACAGCAATTACGAAGCAATCTTCGCATATGGTTTGTCCATTTAATTGCATCTCATCGCCCACTTCGATTTCATCCTGGCATTTTGCACAGATCATGAAATTCACCTCCAGTTTAACGTCAAATATCATTTTAAAAAGCAGCGTACTGATTTTAAAAATATCTTATCACTTTATTGTTAATATGTTAACTATATATAAACAATTAGCACAAAGTTTTAAAACTTGGTCCAGAAATAAAAAACAAACAATTGTGCACAGGGGGGGGGAGAGCTGTCATCCTAAGCGTTAGCGAAGGATCTAGATTCTTCACTTCGTTCAGAACTGCAACGCGTACCCGCACCACGATAAATGAATACAACTTACCGGTTGTTAATTACAATTATGCTTGTCATCCTGAGCGCAGCGAAGGATCTGGGCTTTAAGATTCTTCGCTGCGCTCAGAATGACAGGCTTAATGACAAGGTTTTTCACTTCGTTGTTTTCACAGCAATGACAGCTATTTGCCATGCTAATTGAACTTTTTTGCACTCCAAAGGGACAGGCATCATTTTCCAAAAGCCGGAAAAAGCAACCTAATCCCCTTTTGATATACTTTCTTAACCCAAGTTTCGATTTTCCATCATAAAAATCGCCCTAAAAATATTTTTTCATCACGTTATTACTGGGCTTGCGGCTTCAAAATCGCAAAAAAGTGCAAAAATAGTGACCTAAAAAAATTACCATGGAAATGGGTTCCATTGACCACAATATCCTTGCTTTGTTAACCTTAAATAGGAAATAAAACACCATTTTTCGAAAGGATTATTACAAATATGACAATAATTTACAAGTAGTGACCGAAAAAATTATAGAAATCCAGTAAACGCAAGCTTTTTGGGCATTTAAATCGAAACTTGGGTTAACAATGTAAAAGGCTCAACTACGCAGCTGAGCCTTTTACCAACACCAAAATTATAATCTTTAATAAGCAGAAATCTCGCCTATATCAAGAATTTGTTGATTAGCTTTTAAATACTTTTGGCCACACCATATCCATGGTCCGCCGGGCCGCTGCAGCTGCTCTTTTGGTCCCTTCTTCGAGAATATCGTCAATGTAATTCCGGTTGCTGATAATAGACTCCCTTTTTTCTCTGATCGGAGCCATGAATTCCTCCAGGGTGCCGGTTAGCATCTTTTTACAGGCTACGCAGCCAATGCCCCCGGCCTTACATTCGGCCTCTAATCCGGACAGCTCGTCCGCCCGGTAGATGCCATGGTACTTGTGCACCACGCATACTTCGGGATGTCCGGGATCTGTTTTACGAATCCTGGCCGGGTCGGTGACCATAGAGTTCACCCCGGTCTGCAATTCCTTGGCAGTAGCGGCCAACTCAATGACATTGGCGTAGCTTTTACTCATTTTGCGCCCGTCCACGCCGGGCAACATTGCAACCTTGGACAAAAACGCCTGGGGTTCGGGAAAGACGTGGCCGTAAGTGTGGTTGAAGCGCCTGGCCACTTCGCGGCAAAGTTCCAGGTGGGGTAGTTGGTCTTCACCCACCGGTACGGCATCGGCCCGGTACATCAGAATATCTGCCGCCTGCAGCAGCGGGTAGCCCAAAAAGCCGTAAGTGGCGATATCCTTACCACTTTCGCGGTGTTGAATGACACTATCCTTATAGGTTGGAACCCGCTCCAACCAGCTTAAAGGCGTAATCATAGATAACAGCAGATGCAGTTCGGCGTGCTGGGGAATTTTAGATTGGAGAAAGATAACGCTTTTTTCCGGGTCGATGCCGGCCGCCAGCCAGTCCGCCAACATCTGCCTGATATTCTCCCGGATGTTTTCGGTTTCATCAAAGGATGTGGTCAGCGCGTGCAGGTCCGCCACGAAAAAGAAGCACTGGTAGGAATGCTGCAGATTGACCCAGTTTTCCAGGACACTTAAGTGCCCAATGTGCAGGCGTCCGGTAGGCCGCATCCCGCTTAAAATTCTTCCCTTATTAACCATTGTTGCCTGGCTCCTTCCTGTATTAAAGCTAATATAGTATTCTAAAAAGGTACTCCACCGATTTGCTTATAAATTCCTACCACGAAATTAACTGCCGGCCACAGCACATTGCCGATGATACCGGTAAACATCAGCAGGAGCAGTATAATCATGCCGTAGGTTTCCATGCCATAAATGAACCGGGCTTGGCTGGGAAAAAGTCCGGCCAGTATTTTCGATCCGTCCAGCGGGGGAACCGGTAACAGATTAAATATAGCCAGTACTACATTAATTTGAATAATTAAAATCAGTAATATATCACCGTAGGGTATCAGATTATGAATGCCCAGGCGCCACAGCAGTGCTGCCGCCAGGGCAACCAACAGATTGGCTGCCGGGCCGGCCAACGAAACCATTAACATCCCTTTGGCGGGATCCATGCGCAGGTTATGCGGGTTGACGGGAACGGGCTTAGCCCAGCCGAACCGGAACAGGACCAGCATTAGAAATCCCATCGGGTCAATATGGGCGATGGGGTTTAACGTCAGCCGCCCCTGATTCCTGGCGGTATGATCACCCAGTCGGTCAGCCACCCAGCCGTGAGCAAATTCGTGAAAGGTCAGTCCAATCAGGATGGCCGGCAGTAATAAGGCCAGCTCAGTCAGGCTTGGTAAATTAAACATTTTTCCCTCCTTCAGTTGCCCGGGCCATGTAATTGCGTATAAAAGTTTTTTCGTCCTCTTCAGTGGCCACATTACCGTCCAGCCGTTCGTGCCACAGCGCTTCCAGCGCTTGCCGGTAAAAAGGGCCGGGACGGTAACCCAGTTCCTTGATATATTTGCCGTTTGTCCTGGGCTTGTTATCCTTGATAGTCACCAAAAGCTGTCTGAACCGAACCTTAATCCAGTCCTCTTCCAGGATGGCCATTAACATGGGGTATGATTCCCGGGGCATTTTCAACAGCACCTTGGCCAGGCTGCTAATCTTGATATCCTGAGGTGCTTTCCAGATCAGGGACACCGTCTGCCGCCAGCCTGCTAATGCCGCCAGCACCTTTTCGGTCTGCCTTTTGCTCATATTGTACCGCTCGCATATTTTACCGGCCGATTCAGCATCGGACCAGTGCAGTACGGCAATGATGTAGGGCAGCCACTTTTCAGTGGGTTCCATCAGACCCCACTCGTTGATAATCTCCATAGCTTGATGCAATTCTTTTAATATCGGGTCTATTTCCCAGTAATTAATGCCGGGGAAAAGGTAATGCCATACCTGGAGTTTTTCCAGACGCATCAGCATTTTAGCTGCTTCCCTTTCCAACAGTATATGCTTTAACTCCTCCCAGATGCGCTCCGGGGTCACTTTGCCCAGTACTCCCTGACGCACAGATTCGTTAAGCAGTTTCAGTGTTTGTGGTTCAATATTAAAACCATAACGCTGTTCAAACCGCACGGCCCGGAGGATTCGGGTCGGGTCCTCAATAAAGCTGAGGTTATGCAGAACCCTGACCAACCCCTGGTTCAGGTCTTCCCGACCACCAAAAAAGTCCACCAGTTCACCAAAATTATCCAGGTTTAATGATGCGGCCATAGCGTTGATGGTAAAGTCGCGGCGGTATAGATCTTGGTGTAATGAAGAACTCTCCACCTGCGGCAGAGCGGCGGGATAAGCATAAAACTCCACCCTGGCAGTAGCTACGTCCACCTTAAATTCCCCGGAATAAACCACTTCCGCGGTACCAAATTTCCAGTGTGATCTTACCTTGGCCAGGTGGTTTTTACCCAGTTCCTCAGCCAGCAGGATGCCTTCTCCTTCCACCACCAGGTCCACGTCTAAACTTTCCTGGCCCATCATTACATCACGGACCAGGCCTCCGGCAGTGTATACCTTGTAACCCATTTCGTCGGCGATGCGCCCGGCCTCGTCAAGTATATCAAGCACCTTGGGGGTCAGATTTTGCTGCATCAGCTTTTTGATATGCCGGTGTTGGGTTATTTGCGCTACACTATTGTAAGTCATCCGGTGCCGGTTTTGTATATCTCCGTGCAGTGTCCGTAATACGTCGGTACGCGACACAATACCCACCAACTTGTCGTTCTCCACCACCGGCACCCGGCCAATATCATGACTGATCATCAATTCCTGCACTTCGGACACCGGCATGTCACTGGGCACACAAACCACTCTTACGGTCATAAAACCCTTCACCGGAGCGTGGCCCAACCCGTGATGCAGCGCTTTTTCCGCATCTCGGCGGGAAATGACGCCCATCATCTTCTCGTCTTTGGCCACCGGCAAGCCGGAGTGTCCGTAACGCAGCATAATATGGCCGGCCTCGTCGATGGTCATCCCCGGTGCCACGGTTTTTACCGGCGCCGACATGATGTCTGCCGCGCTAAGGGGCGGGCGTATTTTTTTATAGACCACGTCCAACAGTTCCCAGATAACATCATCCAGGCTAATTTTTTTCACCGTAGCAGAAGCCGCAGAGGCATGACCGCCACCCTTAAAGTGCTTGAGAATCTCGCCCACGTTGGCCTGGGGGATGCTGCTGCGGGCTACAATGTGCACCCGGTCTTCCATTTCGGCCACTACGAAAACCACATCCAGCCTCTCAATCTCGGAAATGGTATGCGCGATTAGGGCTAATCCAACAATAAATTCTTCGGTTTTGGCTCTGGCAATGAGCACTTTAGCTCCATTTATCTGGTGCCGGTCGGCATTGACTAAAAGCACCTTGAGCAGAGATTTCTGTTCATTGGTCATGGGCCGGCCTAAAAAATCAGCCACCACCGCCAGATTTGCCCCCTGTTGAAGCAGATACGAAACGGCGTCCACGTCCCTTGGGGTCGTACTGGTAAATACCAATGAGCCTGTGTCGCCGTATATGCCAAGGCAAAGAATTGAGGCTTCCAGAGGAGTCAGCTCAATGTTGTTTTCCCTGATTCTTTCCACCAGTAAAGTGGTTGATGCACCTACTGGAGCCACCATTTCCAGCGAACCCCTGACATCCCCGTCCGCCCAGGGGTGATGATCGTATATGTGTATATCTACATCGGGCTTGCCCAGTATTTCAGCAATTTTACCCAGTCGGCGGGGGCTCTTGGTATCCACTATGATGACCCTGGCCACCCGGTCCAGTTCGATTTGTTTAATACTATACAGATTAAGCGCGTCTTTATGCAGCGAGACAAATTCCTCCACGTTACGGGAAAGCTTGCCGGGCAATACCAGCCTGGCGTCCGGGTATAACCGCAACGCTGCCACCATAGCGGCCAGCCCGTCCATATCAGTGTTAGTGTGGGTGGTGATTATCTCCACCTTTTTGATACCTCCGCCTGATGAATAATGTTACACTAAGTAAATATTATACCATATTTCAAACGCATAACCGGGGTCAGGCTCTTAACTTATTAACTTATTGCATGAACTTCGCAATAAGTTAATAAGTTAAGAGCCTGACCCCAATTCATCCTTAATCTATCTGGCCAGCTTAACTATCTTTTCCTTTTCCTGTAAACGAACCGGTACTTGATCATTGCGGAGCAGGTCGTCGTAAGTTTCCCTGGCTACGATAATGTCGGCGTTGCCCTCTTTTACCAGTACCATGGCGGGCCGGGGTAGACGGTTGTAGTTCATGGACATGGAATAATTATAGGCGCCGGTGGCGGAAACAGCCAATATATCGCCGGGCTGCGGTGAGGGCAGCTTAATGTCCCAAATTAACATATCGCCGGACTCGCAGCATTTACCGGCCACGGAAACAAGTTCCTGCGGCTCTTCGGAAGCCCGGTTGGCCAGCAGCGCTTCGTAGCGCGATTGGTACATGGCCGGTCTGGGATTGTCACCCATGCCGCCGTCAACCGCCACGTATTTGCGGATGTCGGGAATCTCTTTCACTGTGCCTACGGTATATAATGTAGAACCGGCGGGCCCGCTGATGGAACGGCCTGGTTCAACCATTACCCTCGGCGCCGGCAGGCCGTATTCAGCGGCTATGCTGCGCACCGCCTGTATTGCCGTATCGGCATAATACTCTACCGGTTGCGGTTCATCGCCATGGGCGTAATAGATACCCAACCCGCCGCCCAGATTCAGCTCATCCGGTGTCCAACCGGTCTCCCGGTGTACTGTGGCAGCAAAACGCATCATCACATCAGCAGCGTGGCTGTATGAATCCAGCTCGAATATCTGTGAGCCGATGTGGCAATGGAATCCTCTCAGGCGTACGCCTTCGGTGGACAAGGCAAGTTTCACCGTTTCCAGCGCCTGGCCGTTTTCAATAACGATGCCGAATTTACTGTCGACCTGGCCGGTCTTGATGTATTCATGGGTGTGGGCTTCCACGCCGGGTGTCAGGCGCAATATGATATCGGCGGTAACTCCTGATTCACGGGCCAACTGGCCCAGTAATTTAAGTTCGTGCTGGTTATCAACCATAAACCGGCCCACTTTTAAATCCAGAGCCATCTGCAATTCCTTTTTAGACTTGTTATTGCCGTGGAAATATACCCTGTCCATAGGGAAACGCGCTTTCCAAGCGGTGTGCAATTCGCCGCCGGAAACCACATCCAGACCCAGTCCCTCCTGGGCTACCATGTGGCATACGGCCAGGGTCAGCAAAGTTTTGCCGGCATATATAACAATGCCGTCATATTTTTCAGTGAAAGCTCGGTAATAATTACGGCAGTTTTGCCGAAAATGAACTTCATCCAGTACGTAAAGTGGGGTTTCAAACCGTTCTGCCAGCTCGGTGGCATCGCATCCGCCAATTTCCAGGTGTCCTCTGGCGTTAATCTTCATGGTGCCATGTAATTTCATGCTACAGTTCCTCCAATTCTGGGTGCAGTAAATCGCGCGCCCCTCGTCTTAGATGAGGGGCGTATTTTCTCTCATTTACTTTAACATGGCTTAAACGTCAAGTCAATTATAAAAAGGAATGGGGTCAGGCTCTTAACTTATTAACTTATTTCGATTTTTGAAATAAGTTAATAAGTTAAGAGCCTGACCCCGTCCAAAAACTTGATTTTTATTTGACGTCAGGCAGATTTTGCAGCGAATTAGCCAGGATGTCCTCGGGTAAAGGATAGTCATTCAGTTTGCCGTTCAGGTATGCCTCATAGGAGGGCATGTCCAACAAGCCATGTCCGCTAAGGCTGAACAGGATAGTGCGGGATTCACCCGCTTCCCTGGCTGCCAGTGCTTCAGCAATAGCACTCTGGATGGCATGGGATGATTCCGGCGCTGGAACGATGCCTTCACTCCGGGCGAATAGCTTGGCCGCTTCAAATACTGAGGTCTGGTCGATGGCCGACGCTTCGATGATGCCATCGTGGACCAACTGGCAAAGCAACGGCGAATCACCATGGTAACGCAGCCCGCCTGAGTGTATTCCAGGTGGCATGAATTCGGCGCCCAAGGTGTACATATGCAGCAGGGGAGTCAAGCCTGCGGTATCACCATAATCGTAAGCAAACTTGCCCCGGGTCAATGTGGGACAGGCCGATGGCTCAACAGCCAGAAGCCGCACTTTGGCATTATTGGTTAGCTTGTCGTGAACAAACGGGAAGGCGATGCCGCTAAAGTTGCTGCCCCCGCCACAGCAGCCGATAACCACGTCGGGATAATCCCCGGCTTTGGCCATTTGTTCCTTGGCTTCCAGTCCAATGATTGTTTGGTGCATGATTACGTGATTCAACACGCTACCCAGGGCGTAATTGGTGTCTTCGCGCTGGGCGGCTATTTCCACCGCTTCACTGATGGCGATGCCCAGGCTGCCCGGGGTGTTCGGATCGGCGGCCAGTGCTTTGCGGCCATATTCAGTGTCTGTGCTTGGGCTGGGCAACACGCTGCCGCCGAATAATTCCATCATGGTGCGGCGGTAGGGCTTTTGATCGTAGCTAACCCTGACCATAAATACCCGGCATTCCATGCCCAAAAAATTACAGGCCTGGCTGAGAGCGATACCCCACTGACCAGCGCCAGTTTCAGTGGACAGGCGCATAATACCTTCCTGCTTATTATAGTAGGCCTGGGGCACGGCGGTATTTAATTTGTGACTGCCGGCCGGGCTGATGCCTTCGTACTTAAAGTAAATTTTAGCCGGGGTATCCAGGGCTTTTTCCAGACGGCGGGCCCTGTACATGGGCGATGGACGCCACAACCGGTAGATTTCCCGCACCTCGTCAGGGATTTCAATCCAACGTTCCTGGCTTACTTCCTGTTTGATCAGTTCCATAGGGAAGATGGCCGACAGATCATCGGGGCCAATGGGCTGTTTGGTACCGGGGTGCAGCGGCGGTTTGGGCAGATTAGGCATGTCTGCCATTACATTGTACCATTTCTCAGGGATTTCTTTTTCCGTGAGCAGAATTTTAACTTCGCTCATCTCTTCTCAAACTCCTCTCTAAGCTAAACTGTTTATAAACAACATAGGAGTCAGGAGCCAGAAGTCAGAATGAAAGAACGATTTATCGTTTCAAGTATTCTGAATGCTGATTATTAATTTTCTGATTACCTGAATCATAAAACTATTTTAGACTAAGAGGTTGTTTTTCGCAAGATAAGTTACCCATTTTTTCTACAAAAATTCTTGGTGAGGGGTTTATTAGTTCGGGGTAAACTAACTAATTTTTTCTTCCTTAGCCAGTGCATTGCTCCACCGACCGCAGCGGTCACCCCAGCGGGCGATCACCCGGCCGCCTTCCTGTATTTCCACCACCTCACATATGTTGGGACAGCCGTCACAGGCAAAACCGCCGCTGCAAAAATCGCTATCGGCAACCTGAAATCCTCTAAAGCCGGTCTTTCTGCGGTTGGTGCTTTCCCGGGCCAGCATGGCTGCGCCAAGGGCTCCCATCACGTTGAAATAAGGAGGCACGATTACTTCTACTTCAAGTGCCTTTTCGAAGGCCCACTTCATACCGGCATTGGCCGCCACACCGCCCTGGAATACCACCGGGGGCAAAATTTCCTTGCTTTTGCCGACATTATTCATGTAATTGCGTACCAGCGCTGCGCACAGCCCCGCCAGTATATCGGGTATGTTATAGCCCATCTGCTGTTTGTGGATCATATCACTTTCCGCAAACACGGCACAGCGCCCGGCAATCTGAACCGGGACATTTGACTGCAACGCCAACGGCCCGAACTCCTCAATGGAAAGGTTCAACCTTGAGGCCTGCTGATCCAAAAATGAACCCGTACCTGCGGCACACACGGTGTTCATGGCGAAATCGGATACCACTCCGTTGCGCAGGATAATAATCTTGGAATCCTGCCCGCCAATTTCCAAGATGGTTTGCACCCCCGGCACTACATTAGATGCAGCTATAGCATGGGTGGTAATTTCGTTCTTGATCACATCAGCACCGGTCATTACGCCAGCCAGATGCCTGCCGCTGCCGGTGGTACCCACGCCGGCCACCTTGGTGCCGATCGGCAGCGATTTTTGCATTAGTTTAAGCCCTTTCTGTACCACTTCAATGGGCTTACCGCTGGTGCGCATGTAAATACTGTGTTTTATGGTGCCGTCCTCACCGGTGGCCACCAGATTAGTGCTCACCGAGCCAACGTCAATGCCAAGGTATACATACATTCAGGCGGTTCCCTCCCTGATTTCTTTTTTTATACGTTGGGGACATTCCTCGACCCAAAGTTTCGACCCTTAAGCTGAGGTGTGTCCCCTCATACGTTGGGGACATTCCTCGACCCCAAAGTTTCGGTCCTTAAGCTGAGGTGTGTCCCCTCTCATTGTTAGCAAGTCTACAAATGCCTCCAGCCTAGTGATCATGCCCGCGTCGCCGGACTGTTCATCTACGATAAGAGTCATGACCGGAATGCCCAAATCAGAACTGACCTGAGGCAGGATACTCTGGGCTACTATTTCAGGCATGCAGGTAAAGGGCAACAACTGGATAACACCGTCGAAGCCCTGCTCGGCGTATAAAATAGTGCTCCCAACTGTCTCCAAACCGTGACCGCCCACCGTGTGCCCCAAGTAAGCCAGTCCTTTTTCTTGAGCCGGTTTGCTGCTGCGTTCATTTTTGATCAGTCCCATAAACAGGTGGTCGTTAATCCATTCACTGAGATGGATTGAACGATCCACTTCCACGCCCATGTTACCCAGCTTGCGTTCAATTTCCATGTTGGCGAAAGGTTCCAACAGGGTAAATATTTCACCCACCAGACCGATCCGCACTACCGGCCTGTGCTGATCAACAGCCACACCGTTCATGATTTCCAAAGCCGCATCCAAAGCGGCCGGCATTTCTTCCGGGGTTCTAGCGGCGACAATTTTGGCCAGGGCTTTCTTAACAGCCTGTTCGGTAGCACCCGGCCTAAGTTCGCGGGGTCGAGAATAGTAAGCCCGCTGTTCCACTTTATCTACGGCACTAGCTTTTAGGTAGCCCAAACGAATGCCTTTAATGACCTTAAACCACGAACGGTTTTGGGTGATGTACCGTATTTTGCCGATTAATTCGGTGATATGTTTTTGGGGCGGTTCAAGCACCACCAGTTGATATTGATAACCCAAGTCATTCAATATGGCATGTTCCACCTGGGCGTAGTAACCAAACCGGCAGGGACCGCACCCACCTGCCATGACCACGGTGTCGGCACCCATTTGGGACGCTTCCATAAAGTTGCCCAGGTTAAGTTTGAGGGGCATACAGGCAAACTCAGGGCTGTGCTTGACGCCTAGTTGCATTGTTTTTTTACTGGATGGCGGCGGTATCACCACATCTACGCCCAGATATTCCAGCATGCCTTTGATACATATCCACATGTGGCCCATGTGGGGATAAGTGACACGCAAAGGTTATCGCTCCATTCGGTTAATAATCTATAAAGTAGCAGCCGCGTCGGCCATGTTGCGCCGCCAGCGCACCATATCTAAAAAGGCTTCCAAGCGGGTGACCATACCCGCTTCTCCAGTGTGTTCGTCAACAGTTAAACTTAACATGGGTTTGTTGGAACCATTGCGGGCGCATCTTTCAGTTAATTCCCCGGTGAAGGAATCGGGACCGCAGCCGAAAGAAGCCACGTGGATGATCCCATGTACATCCTCTCGGCTGAAATAATGGTATGCTGCTCCCACCATGCGTTGGTTGATTGTCCAGAACAGCTTTTTAGGCAGTCTATAAGCCTCTTCCCGAACTACCGATTCCGGCAGATGATCTGCCGTAAGCACCCGGGCTCCGCTATCTCGTAGTCGTTTAATCATGTTCATGCTGATGTAATTGTCGTAGATAACGTAAGGGTGGCCAATAACTGCAATATTAATACCGTTGGAATCCGCGGATCCTTCGGCGGCATGCTCCTGCGGTAGGCAGTCCGACTGCATGTCTAGATTATGTTTATCCAGCGCCGCCTTGGAAGCGTTATAAGCCATGATTATTTTGGCCGGGTTGCGGGTGAAAAACTTACCCACCTGGAAATAAAAATCCGCAGAGCTGCTGCCCTTGTGGTAAAGGTTAAAATTGCAATCAATAATGGGCGGCAGATTATTGATAGTATGCCGCACCATATCGGGAAAACCGAGGAACTTGGGGCAAATATATTCTTTCCGGGCGGTACTTACAATGCGTGGCAGGAAGAGATAATCTACTCGATCACGCAGATCCAATACATGGCCCACCGCCAGTTTGACGGGCAGACAGGCTTCGTCCACCGTGGATTTAAGACCCTTATCCAGTAAACCACGGGTGGTTTTCTGCGAAATCAAAGTTTCGACTCCTAACCGACGGAAAAAAGTAACCCACTGAGGATGGTAATAGTAATAAAGAAGGGCCCTAGGTATGCCCACTTTAATTGACATGCTGATATCAGCCCCCGTTCATTCACTGCTGTTCATACCAATTTAGTATGACCAAAAAAAGGATAGATATACGGGAACTGCTCAGGAGTCAGAATTCAGTAGTCAGGAGTCAGAATAAAAAAACGATTCATCGTCGCGTGTGTCATTGCTATGAATACAACAAGTGAAGAACCTTGTCATTAAGCCTGTCATTGCTTTGAATACACAATCCTGTCATTACTATGAATATAACCGGTAACCGATGTTTTATCCGTTTGTCTTCAAGGCTTGTATTATCTCCGCCGTGGCAGGGTCGTAGGGAACGGCCCCTGTGCCGTTCCGTTCCAACGACATCGCTGACCTGTGGACGGAACGCCACAGGGGGCGTTCCCTACAATTAGCCTTTTTCCCGGGACGCTAAAATAGTCATTGTTATGAATACAGCCAGCAAGTTATATTCGTTTATCGTGGTGCGGGTACGCGTAATAATTCTGAGCGCAGCGAAGAATCTTAAGGCCCAGATCCTTCGCTGCGCTCAGGATGACACTTCCCAAAGCTATTTTCTAAACAAAAACAGCACCGGGGAACGGTGTTCCGACGGTGCTGTTTGGTAGGTTGCAGGTCTTTATTTGGCCTTTTTGTTGGTCTCCCTGGTAGCATCTTTCCCAGGTTTGCGGGCTGGTACTGGTGTGGCCTGCCGACTGGCATCCCGTGGTTTTAACATACTGGGCCTGATATTGGATGTGGGTACCGGGCGGCGTACCAGAATAGCCATCAGTGCTTTGCCGTTAAATGGAATCAGTGGCCACATGTAGGGTACCCCGAAGGAACGGGTAAAGATCATTAAGGCCAGAGTCAACACCAGCCCGATAATAAATCCCGGCAGCCCGAATAGTCCCACCATAATCAGCAAAAACAGACGGATCAGGCGGTTGGCCAGACCCAGCTCGTAACTGGGGGTCATAAAAGTGCCCACCACGGCGGCCGCGGTGTACATAACCACCTCGGCGTTGAACAGGCCAACGGTTACTGCTATATCACCGATTAGCAGGGCGGCAATCAGACCAAGGGAGGTGGCCAGTGCCGTGGGCGTGTGGATAGTTGCCAAACGCACCATATCCACGGCCAGCTCCGCAATGAGGAACTGAACGAATATCGGTATGGCACCAACTTTATCCGGCCCGATAAATTTTAAGGCCGGGGGCAGGATTTGCGGTTGCAGTACCGCTAGCAGCCAAAGGGGCAGCAGAAAAATGGATATCGCAACACCCGCGAACCTGACCCACCTTAAATACACTCCGGCGGTAGGGCTCTGCCTGTATTCTTCAGCGTGCTGCAGGTGGTGAAAATAGGTGGCCGGCGTAATCATCACGCTGGGCGAAGTATCCACCAACACCAGCACGTGACCTTCCAGCAGATGAATGGCTGCCACATCAGGACGTTCGGTGTAGCGCACCCGGGGTAACGGGTTCCAGTAGTTGCCGGGCATAATCAGCTCTTCCACTGCCTTTTCGGCCATGGGCAGGCCGTCCAGGTTGATGCTGGATATTTTCTCCCGGATACTGTCCACCAAGTTTTCGTTGGCGATGTCTTCGATGTAGCAAATTACAATATCGGTCTTGGAGCGGTTACCCGCCTGAGCGTACTCCATACGTAACTTGGGATCCCGAATGCGCCGGCGGATTAGCGCGGTGTTGAACACCAGCGTTTCAGTAAAACCGTCCCGGGAACCCCGCACTACTTTTTCCAAATCCGGTTCTGCGGGGCTGCGTGCCGGGTAAGTGCGCACATCCAGCAGGATGGCCTTTTCGGAACCGTCAATGAGCAGCGCCAGCGGACCGGAGAGCATTTTTTCCACCAATTCTTCAAGGTGCTCGGACTCTTCCACTTCCACGTAATTGATATGCCGGTCAAATAATTTCCGGAAAGCGTCCACCGAAAGGTCTTCCCGGTTCAGTGCCGTCAGATTGCGCAAAATCTCGGTCATTAAGTCGGCATTGGCGAAGGCGTCTACAAAGATCATCATCATCTTGCGTCCGCCGATGATCATTTCCCGTCTGACAATATCAAAATTTTTATCAAAGGACAGCTTCTCATCCAGCAGGTCCTTATTGGTGGCCAGGTCCTTGCTCAGCCTTGTTTGATGCTCAATGGCCGCAGGCCCCATTACTGTATCCACTCCTTCTAATTATTTCGCGCAGCGCTTTGGTAGTTAGCGGTGCGCCCGTAGTGAAATCATCAGCACCGTCCATTTTGCCCACATCGCCGATACCAATTACCACCGGCAGATTCAGGCTGTCCAACAGTTCCACCGTGTCACCGTTTAGTTCATCGCCCAGGAGCGCGCCGGTGCGGCCAAGTTTATCCACCGGTCCGTCCACCAGTTGGCCCCGGCGGTCGATAGAAACATTAACATGGGCTCCATCGTCGAAGCCGCTGTTGGAGGCCACAGCCAGTACGCCCAGGATATTAATATCAGGGTGCCCGGCCAGGCAGGCCAGCGCCGATTCTCCGCGTCCCTGACCCTCATAGCCCTTGTCATCCAGCATCACCACCACTGGTTCATGGGCGGCCTTTTTAATTAAATTGACAATTTGTTCCCCGGTGAGCGGAGTGGGGTTTCCGGCCGAGGCAGATATGCACCTCGCCCCCACGTTGTGTGCCGCCGTCTCCACCGTTCTGCGCGCCACCTGGTCACCGTCGGTAACAACGATTATATTTACAGGTGTGTTAACGGACATATGTAACCTCCGTATTAGTTAGTGGCTTTTTAAGAAATCCCCGAATTGAAAATAAAAGTAAAGACACCGCTTAAGGTGTCCTTACTACCAAGAGTACTAAAAAAGTCAATTAACATGGCCAATAGCCAAGAATGTCATGCTGAGCGTAGCGAAGAATCTCAGTTTTTAAGTGGCTGGCAAGATTCTTCATTCCAATTTATTCAGCAAGACACGGCTAGACTTTTTCAGTGTTTTCCCTACAACCTTGCCTACTAGGAAACTTATCTGGCCATATTAAAATTAGAAGTTGTTCAACCTAATCTGTGCAAGGATTCAAGAAGTAAAGTACTTTAAGGCGTGGCTTGAGCCCTGCACCCGGCAAATTAACTTGTGTGGGCTATCTTAACGTTGGCTTTGTATTCAACTACTTTACCGTTTTCAACGTTGGCAGTAAAGTTTACCACTTCAACCGCAACGATGTTTTTTGCTGTACTACTGGCTTCGCTGATCGCAGATTGTACAGCGCTGCGCCAACCGTCTGCTGATTCTCCGACCATTTCCATGACCCTAACATGCATAACAAAAACCTCCTTTGCTAAATATCTTGCAGCAATTGTATTATTTGTTCTGCATCGATTTTTATGCAAAGTCAAAATTGTTTCCAAACAGTGTTAATCAGGTCATGCTAATTGGTAGCTTCCATCATCTCCCGCAATTTTTTTAGCGCTTGCCGTTCCAGGCGGGAAACTTGCACCTGGGAAAGGCCCAGTTTGGCGGCAATTTCGCCCTGCGTTTTATCGGCAAAAAACCTCCACAGCAGTATCATCCTGTCTCGGTCGGGAAGCTGCTTAAGAATTTCCTTAACTGCTATAGTATCCAGATGGGGCAGCATGGCTCCGTCGTCTTCGCTTAGCTGGTCCAGTAGGTATATGGGATCCCCGTCATCTTGATGCAGCGTTTCATAGATGGAAGTAGGAGGCTGAAGCGCTTCCAGGGCGGTTACCACTTCCTCGCGGGAGATGCCAATTTCGGAGGCGATTTCACTTATGGTTGGTTCACGCCCCATTTTTGAGGTTAAAGCTTCTCTTCCCTGCTGCACCTTGTAGGCAGTTTCTTTTATTGATCTGCTTACTTTTATCGGATTGTCGTCTCTAAGAAAACGCCGGATTTCTCCCACGATCATGGGTACGGCATAGGTGGAAAACCGTACGTTAAAATTAAGATTGAACTTGTCAATAGCCTTCATTAGGCCGATACAGCCGATTTGAAACAGGTCCTCCAATTCGTAACCCCGGTTATGAAAGCGCTTGACCAGGTTGAAAACCAGCTTAAGGTTGCAGTTAATCAGACGCTCCCTGGCATGGGCGTCCCCTTTTTGGGCGCGATCCAGCAGCTCTTTCATTTCCGCATCTTTGAGCAGGGGGAACCGGGGCAGGTTCATATCCGTTAATTTACCACTCATTTAACCGTACCCCCTATTGTTCCGGCACTACCGCCCGGCGGGGTGCTCCCGCCCTTCTACTCATTTTTACCCGGGTACCTTGGCCCGGCTTGGACTGCACTTTGAACTTGTCCATAAATGACTGCATGAATGAAAACCCCAGTCCCATTCGTTCCGGATCAGTAGAAAAAGCGGGTTCTAGTGCTTTTTGAATATCTTCGATACCCTTGCCCCGGTCTATTACTACCAGTTCCATGTATTCATCGGCAATGCTCATTTCCAGGCGTACCACCTGGTCAGGGTTGTTCTCATAACCATGAATGATGGCGTTGGACACCGCTTCGGATACAACGACCTTGATTTCCTCAAGGTCCGGCAGGGTGAAGTCAACCTGGGACACGAACGCAGCCACTGCCACCCGGGCAAAGGCCACGTTTTCAGCCCGGCTGGAAAATTCGAGCACTGCTTTGTTCATATTATAAAATCCTCCTTCGAGCAAGTTGGTTAAGTAAATATAGAGGGAACTAGCTGATTTTGCTGATTATATATTCTACAGACGGGTGTTCCTCTAGCAGCGTCAACAAACCGGACAGTTCCAGCACCTTTTTAACTTGTGGGCCGGCGCCGGTCAAAAAGACCCTGCCGCCTGCCGCGGAAACTTTTTTATACCGGCCCAGAATTACGCCCAGACCTGAACTGTCCACAAAGCTAACCCCGGCCAGATCAAAAATAATATTATACACTTGGCTTTGTTCCAGCGCCCGGTCCACGTCACGGCGCAGGGCATCAGTAATGCTCATATCGATTTCGCCCGTCGGTGCAACCACCAGGCAGTTGTTTTCTTTTTTAATTGTATAGTTCATTGCTTGTCACCCCGGTTAACATTAACTATATTTGTTAGATTCTACCATATATTTATTAAGTAATCAAATATGTACTTTAGATTGAACCAATCGGGGTCAGGCTCTTAACTTATTAACTTATATTGCAAAGCGATATAAGTTAATAAGTTAAGAGCCTGACCCCGTAGAATCTGGTTACCTGGTCAAAGTTTGGTCCAAAACTTTGTACATCTGGCGTAGTATCGAGGCCCGCTTGATTTCATTTTGAGCCAGCAGTGGCACCGTCATAACTTGCTTTTCCTTTTCGGTCACCATAAATTCGCCTACTTTTTGACCTTTCTTCACCGGGGCCACCACTTCTTTAAGCAATGTTGCCCGGCCCGAGTATTTTTCTTTACTTCCTTTGGGCACAGCCATAGCGATGTCGGCACTGGAGATTGCATTTACCTGGTCTAGAGTGCCCTTGCTAACCTTGACAGTGGTTATTATATCACCCTGCCTGGCAAAGTTTACCGCTTCGTAACGGGCAAACCCGTAATTGTAAATTTTTATTGATTCCCGAAAGTGGCTTCTTACCTCAGGGGTGCCAAGCACTACGGTAATCAGGCGCAGCCCTTCTCTTTCAGCTGTGGAGGCCAGGCAATATTTTGCTTCGTTGGTCCAGCCGGTTTTACCAGCGTCAACCCCCTGGTACCACTTGAGCAGCTTGTTGGTATTCCAGAGTACAAAATCGCCGCCCCGCAGGTCATACCTGTAAATAGATGAATACTCTTTAAAAACCGGATGTTTCAGTGCCTCACGCAGTATTACGGCCATATCGTGAGCGGATGTATAATGGTTTTCCACCGGCAACCCGTTACAATTGGCAAACCGGGTATGCTTAAGGCCCAGTTTTTTTGCGCGAAGGTTCATTTGCTCTACAAATGCTTCTTCCGAGCCGGCTATATGTTCAGCCACCGCCACGCTGGCATCATTAGCCGAACCCACCGCTACTGAAATGAGCATTTCCTTCATACTCATTTCCTCACCCGGTTCCAGGTAAACCTGTGATCCTCCCATTTCCGACGCATTTTCGGTTACCGTAACCCGATCTTGCAGACGAATTTCATTTTTTTCCAGCGCCTCATTGGCTAACAGCAGGGTCATGATTTTGGTTACACTGGCCATGGGCAATTCTTTATCCGGTTCCTTGGACCAAAGTACTGCACCTGTGGCCGCGTCCATCAGCACCGCCGATTCAGCAGTGGTCTCCAGACCGACGGCGGCAGCGCTGCCATCTTCCGCAGCAACCGCTAGCGATGTACCAATCGGGAAAAAGCACATGGAAAATCCAAGCAATAAAACCAATATGTGATTCATTTTATTCTCCTCCCCATTTTTTCTGGTTCAAAATATTATGTGGAGCAAAATAAAAGTTATACCAAAAGGGGTCAGGCTCTTAACTTATTAACTTATTTCGTCCTGAAATAAGTTAATAAGTTAAGAGCCTGACCCCTTTGCCCCGTTGCTTAAAACACGGTTTCCAATATCAGCGGGGCCGGGTCCGGGAGGGTGCCGCTGACGGTGAATGCCCCGGCGATTACCGCCGCTGCTTCATCCAGCGTATTCCGCCGGTTGGTGTGTAAAACAGCCACTGGTTCTCCTGCCTTGACGGGGTCCCCAGGCTTTTTTTTCAGTTCAATACCGGCGGCATGGTCTATTTGCTCTTCCTTGGTCATCCGGCCGGCACCCAGCAGCATGGCTGAACGGCCCACCTGCATGGCGTCAATGGAAACCACGTACCCTGAACGGAGCGACGGGACTGACCGCTTAATAGACGCCTCCGGTAATATGGTCGGGTCATCGGCAACTGCCGGATCGCCCCCTTGCGCATGAACCAGGGCTTTAAACTTTTGCAGTGCCGCACCGTTTTGCAACACCTTTTCTACCTTGGTTCGGGCAGATTCGTAAGAGTTAGCTATTTTACCCAGCATCAGCATGTGCGAGCCCAGGGTGAGACATAATTCCCGCAGGTCATCCGGACCCTGTCCCCGCAGTGTATCCAGAGCTTCACGCACCTCCAGGGCATTACCCACGAAACGGCCCAGGGGGCGGCTCATATCGGTCACCACGGCCATCATTTCCCGGCCCACCTGGCGGCCGATGTCCACCATCGCCCGGGCCAGGGCTGCAGCGTCCTCGCGTGTCTTCATGAATGCTCCGCTGCCGCACTTGACGTCCAGCAGGATGGCGTTGGCCCCTGACGCAATTTTCTTGGACGTCACGCTGGAGGCGATTAGCGGTATGCTGTCCACCGTGGCTGTTACGTCCCGAAGCGCGTATAGCTTCTTATCAGCCGGGGCCAGCGCACCGGTCTGGGCCATCAGAGCAATGTTAATCTCTTTGACCTGCCTGATGAATGTATCCGGTTCCAGGGAGGCATTGAAGCCCGGGATGGATTCCAGTTTATCAATGGTGCCGCCGGTATGACCCAGCCCCCGGCCGCTCATTTTGGCCACGGGCACACCAGCGGCCGCCACCAGAGGGCCCAGCACCAGGGTAGTCTTATCCCCTACCCCGCCGGTGCTGTGCTTGTCCACCTTAATCCCGGGTATTTCGGCCAGGTCAATCTTGGTTCCAGAGTTGACCATGGCCATAGTCAGATCGGCGGTTTCCCGGCTGTTCATGCCTTGAAAGTATACCGCCATAAGCAGTGCCGCTACTTGGTAATCCGGTATCTCATCCCGGGTATAACCGGAGATAATAAAATCGATCTCGGTCCCGGACAGTGCGCCGCCATTTCTTTTTTTCAAAATCAAGTCATACATATGCATTAGGCATCACCAGCCGGAAGAATTTCTTGCGCGAAACTAGTGCCGATTTTAAATTTTAGGCCAAACAATTCGGCCACTGTAGCCGCCACATCGCTGAAACTGGCCCGTACCCCCAGGTTTACACCCGGTCTCAAGCTAGGTCCGTAAACCAGCAGGGGTACGTATTCCCTGGTATGATCGGTGCCGGTAGTGGTGGGGTCGGTACCGTGATCGGCGGTGAGCAACAGCACATCTTGCTCCCCAAGGGCACCCATTATTTCCGGCAGTCTCCGGTCGAATTCCTCCAACGCGTCGGCGTAGCCCCTGGCATCATTGCGATGGCCGTACATCTGGTCGAAGTCCACCAGGTTGGTAAACACTAGACCGCTGAAATCCTCTTTCATTAAGGTCAGGGTTTGATTTACTCCGTCGGTATTACCACTGGTATGTATAGCCCTGGAGACACCCTCGCCGGCAAAGATGTCCTGTATTTTACCAACCCCCACCACGTCCAATCCGTTTTCCAAAAGCAAGTCCAGAACCGTGGGCGCCGGCGGCTTAACCGAGAAATCATGGCGGTTGGCCGTGCGTTCAAAGGCTCCGGGATTGCCGACAAAGGGCCGGGCGATAACCCGGCCCACTTCGTGCTTGCCGATGAGCAGTTCTCTGGCAGTGCGGCACATGCTGTACAGCTCTTCCAGTGGGATCACTGACTCGTGGGCGGCGATTTGAAATACGCTGTCGGCCGAGGTGTACACGATGGGGGAGCCTGTTTGCATGTGCAATTCACCCAGCTCTTCGAGGATGCCGGTGCCCGAGGCCGCCTTATTGCCCAGGATATCCCTGCCGATTCGCTGTTTGAATGGGGCGATGATTTCAGGTGGAAAACCGTCAGGGTAAACGGGAAACGGTTTTTCCAGGATGATGCCGGCTAGTTCCCAGTGGCCGGTGGTGGTGTCCTTACCAGGTGAGCGTTCAATCATTTTACCGTAACTGGCCAGGGGCTTGTCCACCACGGGTACGCCGGCCAGATTTGTAAGCAGGCCCAGTCCCAGCCTGCCCAGGTGAGGCACTCGCAGGCCACCCACGGCCATCGAACAGTTGCCCAAGGTGTTGCACCCGTGATCGCCGTATTGCTCGGCATCGGGCAGGGCCCCAATCCCTGCACTGTCCAGAACGATTATAGTTATTTTTTTGTGTGGTTGTTGCAATGTTAGTGCCTCCTTAATAACTTCTATGCTTTTCAAGCCCTGGGGTGGTATTTCTTAAACTCGTCCCTCAGCCTGGTGTCGGTGAGGTGCGTGTATATCTGGGTAGTGGAAATGTCCGCATGACCGAGCATTTCCTGCACTGAGCGCAGGTCCGCGCCGTTTTCCAAAAGATGCGTGGCAAAGGAATGGCGCAGGGTATGAGGAGTGATTTCAATGGCAATGCCGGCCGCTCGGGCGTGTTTTTTTAATATTTTCCAAAAGCCCTGTCTGGTAAGTCTTTTGCCTCGCATATTTAGAAAAAGGGCTTTTTGATTCGAGCTGGTTTTTATTTTAGCCCTGCCGCGCCGTAGGTATTCCGAAAGGAATTTGGCTGCTATGGTGCCCACAGGCACAATTCGCTCCTTGGAGCCTTTACCCATACAGCGCACGAAACCGTGTTCACAGTCCACATGGTTTACATCCAGAGATAACAGTTCGGATACCCGCATGCCCGTTGCGTACATCAGCTCCAACATAGCTTTATCGCGCAGTCCGGGAGTGTTTCCTACCCGGGGTTGTTCCATAAGCCTGGCTACTTCCTCTTGGTCCAGTACGGCGGGTAATTTTTTCTTTACCCCCGGCGATTCCATGTTTTCGGTAGGCTCTTTTTCCAGCCATCCTTCATCCACCAGATAACGGCTAAACACTTTTAGGGCGGCCATCTGCCTGGCAATAGTGGCAGTAGAGCGCCCCTTTTTCTTCAGATCAAGTATATAATTCATGATGATGACCCGGTCCAGGGAATTGATGTCCCGGATCTGTCTCCGCAGGCAAAAAATTTTAAATTGTTTCAAATCCAGGGCATAGGAGATCACCGTGTTAGCGGCCAGCCCTCTTTCCACGGCCAGGTAGTTAATAAAATTTTTAATGTGCCTGTCCATTTGATTACCTCCAGATTAATATTTTTTCCACGGGCCACGTGGAAATTCCTGCCGTTATAAAAAAGCGCTTTGATAAACTGACGGCTAAACGTTTGCTAATTAAATAAACGTTATCCCAGTTACCCTGGAATAACGCTGTCTGTTTATGTCCCAAGAATCCTCACCACCCGGCGAGAAAGGTAGCCGAAAAACGAGTCAGTTCTGGTGTAATATACGCTTCGGTCAGGGCAGCAATAAAGAATACTGCCATCACGCCGACCATAATCAAGGTATAACTTAGAAATCCCGGCCAGACCGGGGTTTGTGAATTATAAAATCTTCTGATTAACAGGAGGGAAAAGGACACTGAAGCTGTACCACCGATGATTAACGCAGGCACAAAAAAGATGTTGTGTGGCAGCATGGACATTAATATGATAAAAAAACCTTGCAGTTCTTGCTGTGTGGCTAAGAAGCCAACGGTAAATCCAAGCACGAAGCCGCGGATAAAAATAAAAGCCAGCACCAGCGGCAGGCAGATAATCGTCAACCCCAGGATATAAATAATCGCGCCCGCCAGCAGGTTGTCATATAACGCGCTTTTGGCCATTTGTGCCTGATCTAAATCAATTTCTGCGACTTGTGCAAGAAAAGTCTGTAAATAACGGTGCAGCTCCGCCGCCTGCTCTGCTTGCAGTGAATTGGCTCCGAGCGACCCCGTCAATATGCCCAGGCCCAAAACGCCGGTTACTGCCAAGTACAGCGGCCAGCCCTGCCGGAGGGAAGCGGAACATAACCGACGCAGATATCCCATTGTAACCGCTCCCTTTAAATCAGATCAATAAGGTATGTCCATGTCTAATTTATATGAGCGATGACATGCTGGTTATAACCCTTTTTACATAAATGTTTAGTAACAATTTGGGTAGTCAGGGGTCAGAACAAAAAGGGGACAGGCATCTTTTTTCAAAAACCAAAAAAAGCAGCCTGTCCCCTTTTTGCAGTCAATTTCTTTTCTGTATTTCATTCTGACTCCTGACTCCTGACTACTGAATACTAAGTATTATAATTTTTCTACAATTAACCTGGTAATAAACTCTGCTGCTAGGATATCCTCCAGGGAGTTGCCGCTGGCGGCCACCACCGAAATTCCGGTGCCCAGTTCCCGGGCCATATCAGCGGCCCGTTGTGCAGCAGCCCGTGCCGGAGCATGGCCTTTCTTATGTCTGGTTCTAGCCACGGTGCCTGTGATTACCGCCGGGGCGCCGGCAGTTAATGCTGCGTCAAAGGCTACCCCCCCGGTACCGGTGGCGGCGATTATTACCTTGCCCCGCAAATCGTAAAGCTTTACCGTTTCGGCCCCTAAATTGGGCAGTACAGCTTCAACAGCGGCTCCCGCCTGTTTCAATCCAGCCACAGTTTTGGACATACTTACCAGCCGCTCTTCGTCGGTGCCCACCCGGGGTTCCCCTACCATTACCACACCGGCACCCTTTTCCACCGCCAGTTTACCGGCTATTTGACCTATCCTAACCGGGTTAACAGCCACCGGCGGCGTCGCCTTATCCGGGGCGGCGCCGAAAACCGCCAGCGCATCCTCGTCCAGAGCGGCCTCCAGGGTGGTAGACATATCAATGATATCAACAATAACCACCACGTCCCCGCCGGCACCTGCTGCCGCGGCTCCACTGGCGTTAACGGTCATTTTAACAGTTTGTATGGCCAATATTTTACCTCCGCTTATGGTCATAACCATATTTTTATCAGCATAATAATCTGGTAAATAATAGCATACGTAAAGGAGACTCTGATGCGCTTATACGTAACCCGAAATGGATTTTTCTGCTGCGGTACAGCCAGAGAACTATTAAAAATGCTGGCTCCGTTTTCCGGCACCCGCATCACTTTGAGGGAATACATCCACTCTCTGCTGCACTAGGAGCGTAGGGACACTAAAGCGATAGCTAAAGATCTGACATAAAACAGAGTGGCTAATTAGCGGCCGCTGTCAACCGTGCCGCATAAATTCCCGCCGCTCCTGCCGCCAGGAAAAAG
Source organism: Desulfotomaculum sp. (assembly GCA_016841675.1). Taxonomy (GTDB): domain Bacteria; phylum Bacillota; class Desulfotomaculia; order Desulfotomaculales; family Desulfallaceae; genus BRH-c8a. The sequence goes on along the minus strand of JAENYQ010000018.1, from coordinate 2,658 downwards.
GCCGGGTCTTGCTCCGGTGCTCGCCCCATAGATGTAATTTTTACCCCCCTGCTCGCCAGTTCCCTTAACGCCGAGCGGCCGTCCTCCGAAACCAGGGTGTGCTTTTCTGGCGGCCAGGCCGCCGCTATCTGCTTAAAGATTGTTTGAGACCAGGACGGGTTGTCCAGCTCAGGCAGTACCACCGTGCAAGCAGTGAGGGCTATTTTACCCAGGGCGGTTGCTGTGTGGTGGCTTAGTCCCCGGTGCCTAGCCCTGGGGTCGGCGAAACTGATTCTGGGTATGGCCACCGGTGTGCCACCCAAGATGTTAACAGCATTGACTATTTCACCCTGTTCGACCCCGGTGAACCCATACCGGGATGCGGTGCCCACAATACCAGGCCCCATGGTCACAATAATCACATCAGCTTTGGCAGTGGCCACACCGGTAAGCAAAGCGGAATAAATATTGACCGTTTCCCAGTCCCCGCCAAAGGCGTGTCCGCAGGTAATGGTAGCATCCAATAAACCGCATTCCTTAAGCTGGTGAACCAGGTTGCTAAGATAAATCGGCAAAGCTGCCCCGTCGGTCATTATATAAACTACCCTGGCTTGGCCGTCGGAAAACGCCTTGACACCGGATGCCGCCGGTGCCAGCATGCTGTGTAGTTCGCCCACAATTACCGGGGTGCCTGCAAGTGATTCCGTGCTGCTAATGCTTGCTGCCCAGGGGCTTTCCGGTTCCTCGGCCGCCAGTACCTTTACCTGGGTGGGGCTGTAACGAAGTTTCATAATATGACCGGCTTCACCGGCATCCCGTTCGGGCCGGGTAAGATTGGCCATAACAAAATGAGCGCCGCCGGTGCCCAATTTTTTAGCCACCGCGGTGGTATTTAAAATAACGCTGTCTCCTACCTCAACCGGACCGGTCAGTCCATCGTAGTTATATGCTTTTTGGTCACCTTGGCCCGGTATGGCAGTGAGCAGCTCAGTTAGGCCATTTCTTCGGTTTAATATTTGGGTCACTGTAGCCTGCCTGGTCCTGATCAAAAGCAAAACTCCTTTGATGATATCCTGGAAATAGACATTATGCTATCATTCTGAGCGTTAGTGAAGGATCTAGATTCCTCACTTCGTTCGGAATGACAATCCAAGCAGATCTTCATCCTTCTGATGGTGCTGCGTTAGCTTATTTTTAAGCTTCTCTTGCGGCTTCATGGATAATAGCCAGCACATAAGAAGTCACAGCAGACAGGTCCTCTACCCGAATGAATTCATCAATGGTATGAACTTTTTGCATGGCGATCCCCAGGTTGACGCAAGGTATGCCGTGGTCATTAAATATGTGTGTATCGCTGCCGCCGCCGGTACCGCGGATTATCGGATCCAGCCCGATCTGCTCCGCCGCCCGCACGGCCAGTTTAACCACTGAGGCATCTTCGGGAACGTGCATGGCCGGGTATATTGTGTTCACGTCCAGGATTAGTCTGGCACCTGATTCCCGGGCTGTTTCTTTTAGGGTATCGCAAATGAGCCGGGTTTGAACTACTCGCTTTTCGTCCTGCAAACTCCTTGTTTCACCTTGTAGGGTAACCCTGTCCGGCACAACGTTTATGGCGACACCGCCGGAGATGAGTCCGATGTTAACGGTGGTTTCCTCGTCGATGCGGCCCAACTGCATATTCACTACGGCGCGGGACGCCACCTGGATAGCGTTAATTCCATCTTCGGGATTGATTCCAGCATGGGCTGCCTTGCCCAGCACTTCAGCCTTAATCTTATCTTGGGATGGTCCCTTGTTAACGATGGTGCCGGGGGGCCCGTCGCAGTCCAAAACAAACCCCATATCAGCAACAAGCCGCGAAAAGTCCAGGTTCTTAGCACCGGACAAACCGGTTTCCTCGCAAATGGTGAATACCAATTCCAAGTTGCCATGGAGTAACTTTGCTTCCTGTAGTACAGTAACCGCTTCAATTACTGCGGCAATACCAGCTTTGTCATCGGCACCGAGCACGGTATTACCCGCCGTGCGGATAATACCGTTTTCCAGCACCGGTTCGATACCGCATCCCGGCTTTATAGTATCCATATGGGCGCAGAACATCAATGTAGGTCCGTTAACGTTGCCATTCATTCTGGCAATTAGATTGCCGGTTTCCGTGCCGGTTTGCTTGGCTGCGTCGTCAATAAAAACTTCCATACCAAGCCCGGTGAGCTTATTTTTTAGCGTTTCAACCATTTGTCCCTCATGACCGCTTTCGCTGTCCACCTGCACCAGTTCCATAAAAACGGACACTAACCGTTTTTCGTTGATCAATGTAATACCACCTTTGGCAATTACTTCACTTAATATTAGCATAAAAAAAACATAATAAGGTAGTGTTTCCATTCCAATTTGCTACGTTGTAGATTCATTACTACTTTCACAATGACATGAGGCGTTGCTATTGGAATTACGACGATACTGTATTTTACATAATCTTATAAAAACCTGGGGTAGATTAAAAACCGAACAATTGCGCCGTCCACCATGTAAGCCTTTAAAGGTACTCAGATCTAAGGTATTTGAGGCCCGGAAATGTCTCCAATGTATGTCTTCGCCGGTTTTCTTATTCTGACTTCTGAACAGCGTCGTGTCATTGCTATGAATCCAACCACTGTATGGGCGCATTTAACTAGG
>JAENYQ010000017.1 GCA_016841675.1 Desulfotomaculum sp. | reverse complement strand
CGTACATAAATAAGGCCGAGTCAGTGAGCGGAAGGTACCACCACCCGGTTTTTTAGTAGTTAGTAGTCAGTAGTCAGGATAAAAGAACAGGGTCTTTTAATCTTGGATCCGTGGTATCTTTGCAAGAGATAGATAAATACTACAGCATATTTTATGGGCATTCTGACTCCTGACTACTGAATACTGACTCCTGCTTTTAAAAAATGTATATTAGCAAGAAAAGGTGGGGGAAAATAGTGGTAAACAAATATGGAGAGATGTATCCCGTGCCCCTTACCTTAGCTGGAATTGAAGATGCGGCAGAGGCGCTGAGGGGAATAATCCATCGGACCCCGGTGGATTATTCCCGTACATTCAGTGAGCTGATTGGCAGTAAAGTATTTTTTAAAACTGAGAACCTGCAAAAAACCGGTTCGTTTAAAATAAGGGGTGCCTACTACAAGATTGCCCGACTCACCGGTGAGCAGCGGGAACGGGGTGTGGTGACTGCCTCGGCCGGCAACCATGCCCAAGGAGTGGCTTATGCCGCCACTCGGGCCGGGATTGGTGCCACGGTGGTAATGCCGGTAACGGCACCAATTTCCAAAGTGGAAGCCACCCGGGAATACGGCGCCACTGTGGTGCTGGCTGGTCGGGGTTATGATGAGGCGTTTGCCAGGGCCCGGGAACTGCAAAATAAAACCGGGGCCACTTTTATACACGGGTTTGACGACCCGGATATTATTACCGGACAGGGCACAGTGGGTTTAGAACTGCTGGAACAGCTGCCGCAGCTTGAAGCTGTGGTGGTGCCTGTCGGGGGCGGCGGGCTTTTAGCCGGTACTGCACTGGCAGTTAAAACCCGCCGTCCCGAAGTAAAGGTTTTCGGTGTGCAGGCTGCCGGTGCGCCGGCTATGTACATGAGCTGCCGGCAGCACTGCTGGCAGGAATCCGGACCAGTCTGCACCCTGGCTGATGGTATTGCAGTTGGCCGTCCGGGCAGGCTGACTTTTGAACTGATTAGCCGTTACGTGGACGAGATGGTTACTGTAGATGACGAGGAGATTGCCCGAGCCATAACCATGCTGCTGGAGCGGTCCAAGATGGTAGTGGAAGGGGCCGGTGCTGCGGGGTTGGCGGCTTTGATGCAGGGGCAGCTTGCATTACCCGGTTCCAACGTGGCGGTGGTGCTCAGTGGTGGTAACATTGACATTAACACTGTTTCCATCTTGATCGAACGCGGTTTAATCCGCTCCGGGCGCCGGGTATATTTACAGGCTTTGCTGGATGATCAGCCCGGTGTACTGCAAAATATGCTGGAGACTATTGCTTCTATGCAGTCGAACATCATATCAGTTTCCCATAACCGGGTGGATCCACAAGTGCCGCTAAAAAAGGCTCGGGTGGTATTACTTCTGGAAACCCGAAGTAAGGAACATGTGATGTTTATAGTGACTGAATTAGTAAAAAAAGGCTTTGAAGTGTGGAAAAATTAAAAATTTATAATTATTTCGATCGTTATATTAAATTGGGCAGGAATATTTATCCTCTGCAGAGAAAAATTATACTTAATTAATGCTGGCATAAATGAATTACGGAAGGTGGTGAATGCGTGAACGTTACCGATGTAAGGGTACGTAAAGTACTTGCGGAAGGCAAAATGAAAGCAATAGTTTCGGTAACACTGGATGACATGTTTGTAATTCACGATGTTAAAGTGGTTGAGGGGCAGAACGGACTTTTTGTGGCTATGCCCAGCCGAAAAACACCCAGCGGTGAATTCAGGGATATAGCCCACCCGATTAATTCCTCTGCCCGGGAAATAATACAAAGTGCGGTACTTGATGCTTATACCGAAGCATTGTGAGCATGATCAATCCTTTCGGTGCGTAGAAATCATTTTTACAGTCATGCAAAATATGATATAAATAGGGGGACTGACCTGTTGGAATTTGCAACCTTCCATGCAGAGAAGTCCCCTTTTGTCCTTGTCCTTCACCTATTAAATGCAGACACTGCATTTACGGTACGCCGAATGGTTTGCATTTAGATTAAACTGTCCGGTAAAGGTAATATTGTTTTTTTATTGAATAAAATATATAGGTATACATAAGGAGTCAGGAGTCAGGGGTCAGGAGAAGGGAACAGTTTATCGTCTCCGAGGAAGTCAGAATTCTGACTACTGACTACTGAATTCAGAAAATATTTCTGCCCCGGGAGGTTAACGACATGCAGTTAGCAGCAGTGGTGCTGGCGGCGGGTAAAGGCACCCGGATGAAATCCGCTACGGTAAAAGTACTGCACCAGGTTTGTGGGCGGGCCATGATTGAACATGTCCTTGCCGCGGTTCAGGAAACCGGGGTGCAAAAAACCGTTCTGGTTATCGGTCAACAAGGCGAACAAGTGATGGAACTGCTTGGCAGCAGGGTTGAATATGCCCGGCAGGATGAACAGCTGGGCACAGCTCATGCCTTAATGCAGACCCGCCCTGTTTTGGAAGGTTTGGCAGACGATGTATTGGTGGTTTGCGGTGACACCCCGCTGTTACGTCCCCAAACGCTTGCTGAGCTTTGCCGGCGGCACAAGGCCGGTAATAACGCGGCCACTGTACTCACTGCAATTCTAAATGACCCTGCAGGTTACGGACGCGTTATTCGCAGTACTGATGGTATGGTGCAAAAAATTGTGGAACAAAAAGATGCCGCCCCTGACGAACTGGCGGTACAGGAGGTCAATACCGGAGTTTATTGTTTCAGGTTGCCGGGGTTGTTCGAGGCCCTGGCCGCACTGCAGCCAAATAACGCCCAGGGGGAATACTACCTTACAGACATCATTGGGTATTACGCCGACCGGGGGGCATCGGTGGGGGCGGTGGCAGTGGATGACCCCGCGGATGTAGCGGGTGTCAACGATCGGTGCCAGCTTGCTGCGGCAGAAAAGATATTGCGTCGCCGGGTACTGGAGCGGGTGATGTTATCCGGCGTGACGGTGCTGGACCCGGACAATACCTATATTGACACAACCGCCAGTATTGGTATGGATACGGTAATTTATCCATTTACTTTTGTTGAAGGAAAATCGAAAATTGGCGAGAATTGTATTATAGGACCTGCATCCAGATTGGTTGACACCGATTTGGGCTGCCGTGTTACAGTACAAAATTCTGTTGTAGTGGGCAGCTCTATAGGTGACGGCTGCAATATCGGTCCCTTTGCTTATATCAGGCCCGGCTGTGTGTTGGGCAGGGAAGTTAAAGTTGGCGATTTTGTAGAATTGAAAAAGGCTTTTTTAGGTGACGGTACCAAGGTGCCTCATCTCAGTTATGTGGGAGACGCCGATGTGGGCAAGGCAGTAAATATAGGTGCCGGTACCATCACCTGTAATTATGATGGGCAAAAAAAATCCGTCACCCGCATCGGTGACGGTGCTTTCATCGGCAGTAATACCAACCTGGTAGCCCCTTTGGAAGTAGGCACCGGGGCGGTTACCGGGGCCGGTTCCACTATAACCAGGGATGTGCCGCCAGGCGCGTTAGGCGTGGCCCGGGATAAACAAAAAAATATCCCTGACTGGAGCACCAGGAGAAAGCGGCCTTGCGCGCAAAACAAATCCGAATAATTTCTTGGAGGTACACCTTTGATGTCATCCCGACAACGGCTAAAGATTTTTACCGGTAACGCGAACCCAGCCCTGGCGGAAGAAATAGCCCAATATCTGGGCGTTTCAGTGGGTGCGGCCCGGGTTTCCCGTTTTAGCGACGGGGAGATTCAGGTTAAGATAAACGAAAGCGTCCGCGGGGCCGATGTTTTTATCATCCAGCCCACCAGTGAGCCGGTAAACGAACACTTGATGGAATTGCTGGTTATGGTAGACGCGGTACGCCGGGCTTCGGCCCGTCGGATAACCGCCGTAATCCCTTATTATGGGTACGCCCGGCAGGATCGCAAGACTCGAGCCCGGGATCCGATTACGGCCAAACTGGTGTCCAACCTGCTGTTTGCCAGCGGAGCCAGGCGGGTGGTTACCATGGATCTGCATGCCGGCCAGATTCAGGGTTTCTTTGACATCCCGGTGGACCACCTCCCCGGGGTACCCCTTTTGGCCCAGTATTTTTTGCAGCAGCAGCTCAGCGATGTGGTGGTGGTGAGCCCGGACTTGGGCAGCGTTCAGCGGGCCCGGGACCTAGCCGAAAGGATTGGCGCCCCTCTGGCCATTATAGACAAAAGACGTCCGGAACCCAACGTATCCGAGGTAATGAACATCATCGGCGACATCCATGGTAAAAGAGTATTGATGATTGACGATATTATCGATACCGCCGGGACCATTACCAATGGCGCTGAAGCGCTGAAGAAGTGGGGCGCCGTGGATATTTATGTAGGCTGCACCCACCCGGTTTTAAGCGGTCCGGCAGTGGAAAGGTTGGCTAAAGCGCCCATTAAGGAAGTGTTGGTAACCAACACTATACCATTGCCCAAACATAAAATAATTGACAAGATTAAAATACTATCGGTGGCACCCCTGTTGGGAGAGGCCATTATAAGGATTCACGAGGACCTTTCGGTAAGCAAGCTTTTTGATTAGACTATTTTGTTGATGCCGGGTACAACTTACTATTATTCCTCTTTGGGCGGGTTTTCTCGAGGCGGGGTATGGCCAGGTTTCTCTGCGTCCGGCGGATCAGGCTCGTCTTTCTTTGGGCGTTTGATGCGGGCGAGAGGCTTATTAACGGTTGAGCCCAGTTCTTTAGTTCTTTTTTTTGTTGATTCCCAAATATGCCCGGTGGATTCTTTCACGCCGCGCAGTTTTTCCTGCAACCCTCCGTCGAGCTTGACCGCTTTTCCCAGTGCTTCGTCGGAACATACGATCATGTCCCTGCCGATGGTCAGGACATGGTCAATGTCTAAAAAAGCCGTGCCGTTAAATACTGAATTTAGGTAATTACCGCTGAATTCCATCCCCACTAGTTCGCCGCTGGCCAGGTTAACGTAGTAATCGTCTACTATGCCCATCAGGGTGCCGTTTTCGGTGACGATACGGGCACCGTTGATGTTGTTTTTTTCCCTGACCAGGGTGATGATTTCCGGCAGATTGCCGCTTTTTTGCGCTGAGGCGCCCCGGTTGACCGTTACGGCGTCACCACCGACGCTGCGCACCTTGCTGTATGGTATATATTTGTGTTCTTTGAACAAGCCCTTTTGCTCTACGGCCAAGGCGACTACTTTTTTTTCGGTGGTATTTACCACCAGATCCTTGACATTGCCCATTCGTTGGCCCTCTTCTAAACTAACAACGGGCATAGAAATAAATTGTTTGCTCTTGCGCACAGCCATTCCCCCCTTATGCCCATATATTTGATTAATGTTATGCCGGGGTTGGGTTCGATATAACTAGTGCCTTAAATGGTAAATATTTTCAGGTTTTTGTCCCTAACTTAGGTACCAGTGATTAAAAGCGTGCAGTTATGATACAAAGCCCGGACATGGTTTTAGAAGTGATTTTGTATCGCTGCATAAAGAAAAGGGAATATTATCCCAGAGGAGGTTGAAAAATATGGCGGAATTCAATTTGCAAGTTAATTATCGCGCCAAGACAGGTAAAAGCTATCGTAAAGAATTAGCCAGCAGAGAAATGGTGCCGGGAGTGGTGTACGGAAAATCCGTAGGCAGCATACCGGTGGAAATGCAGTACAAACCCCTAAGAAATATACTAGGTCAAAATTCTGTTGTTGACTTGACGGTCCTTGGTCCCGGTGAGGGAGAAACCCAGAACTTAAAAGTGTTGGTTAAGGATGTTCAAGTTGATCCCATCAAGCGAGTTTATTTGAATATCGATTTTCACCAGATTTCCCTGGACTATGCTATTCAGGTTGGGGTGCCCATCGAACTTACCGGTCAGGTGAAATCAGGCATACTGCAGCACGGTTTGAGAGAAGTGCAGGTGTCATGCCTGCCGGGAGATATCCCAAGGGGCGTTACTGCCAGTCTGGACGGGATGACAGTGGGTGACACGATTACAGTACAGGATCTACCGATGCCTGAAAATATTACCGTATTGGACGAACCAGGCGCCATGGTGGCGACAGTAGTGGCACACCGGGCTGAGGCGGCTGAACCGGGCGCTGATGAAGAAGCAGGTGGAGAAGGCGCAGAAGCCCCGGCCGGCAACCAGGCTGAAGGAGAAAAAGCATAAAGTAAAACGCGTAACAATATTTCCTTAACTAGCATAACTTGGTTATAAATTATGCAGTTGAGGAGGGTTATTATTTATGTCTGACACCAAGACAACCGGGTATGATTATCCCCCGGGATATCCGACTCCCGGATACGGTGCCACTCTAGGCGAGCGGCTGCGTAGTTATCAGGGGCAGACCGTTACCTTATATGTAGGGGAAGAATTTACCGAAGTCACCGGTATGTTGCATAACGTAGGGGCTAACTATGCGGAAGTGCATCGCCCGGGAGCCGCGGGGATGCTGGAAGCTGTGCTTATACCCATGCAATATATCAGTTCAGTTGTTGCTCCCTTGTCTGGTGCACCGCATCATCCATAACCGACATTTTTTAACCGGTAACCCCCTCCATCAAAGGAGGGGGTTGGCTGTTACTCTCTATGCTGACAGGGAGAGGTGAATAATCATATTATTCTGGAGGAAGACACCAAAGGCGGATGCCGGGGAAATGAAACTGGTGGTGGGTTTGGGCAACCCCGGCCTGCAATATGCGGCCACCAGGCATAACGTAGGTTTTAGGGCCATTGATTTAGTGGCTAAACATCTGCAGACGCGGGTTGACCGCTCGTTTCAGCGTGCCCTGGTGGGTCAGGGCAACTACCAGGGCCGCAAGTTGTTACTGGCCAAGCCACAGACATTTATGAACCTTAGTGGTGAAGCGGTCTCTCGCCTGTTGCGGTGGTACAAGCTGGCGCCAGTTAACTTGACGGTAATTTATGATGACTTGGATCTTGAGCCGGGTCGGTTTAGGATCCGTGCCCGGGGGGGCACCGGGGGGCACCGGGGGTTAGCATCAATTATGGGCATTCTTGGTACAGGTGATTTTGCCAGGATACGCCTTGGTATCGGCCGCCCGCCTGTAAATGGCCCCGATGTGGCGGACTGGGTGTTGTCTCGGCCAGCTCCCGGTGAGGAGGAAGCTATAAACCGGACTCTGGTCTTGGTGCCCGAGGTGCTCTGGGAGATTATTGAAAAAGGTCCGGAGTCCGCTATGAACAGGTATAACGGCGTAGACCCGGTATAACACTGTCGTCAGCCGTCAATAATATTACTGGGTGATGGAAATGTATGCAATAACACGTTCTAAATTGTCCCGGGCCCAATGTGAACAGTTCCCGTCAAAAAGCGTACCGGCAGCCGTCTTTGAAAGGCGGTGGTTTTGAACCGTTGAAAATTTACCATATTTGTGATTGCTGCGACACTATCTACAAAGTTACCGAAACAACTGCTTACGGGAATGAGTACACAGACTTGACGGAAAATGCGGCTGGAGATATAATAAATAATGAACCTGAAAATGGAAACAGTTTTGCTGCTGGTCTCTGTGATGAATGCCGGGATGAAATGTATGGTCCCGTCGGAGAAATCGTGCAGCCATACAGGTTACATTAAACAGAATTTTTAAAGCAGAGCTTTAGCCTGTGATAAGCTAAAGCTCTTTTTGTGATGTCTTCTTGTAACTACTCAGGAGTCAGGAGTCAGAAAACAGAAGGCAAGAAATAAGAGAACGGTTTATTGTCTTTAAATATTCTGAATTCTGAATACTGAATTCTGATTACAACAAGAATAACGTCTTTTTATGTTGGGGGCGGCAGGGTAAATGAAGGGGTTATTGACTCACATAATTAATACAGCGGAATATTCCAGTCTGGTTAAGGCCTTTGATGCCGGATGTCACCAGCAGCAGGTTTTTGGGCTAACCGGGTCCCAGCGTAACCTGTTGATTGCCGCACTGGCGGAAAACACCTGTCCCACAGCGCTGGTAATCACAGCCGGCGAGGCGGAAGCCGGCCAGGTTTGTGATGACCTTGCGTCGTTACTGCCCGGGGTGCGGGTTGAGCAGTTTCCGGTATACGAGCTTTTGCCTTACCACGTGCTGGCCCACGGAAAAGAAGTCCTAGCCGGCCGCTTACGGGTGCTTGAAAATTTTTGCAATGAAGCTTCAACAGAGGATAGGGGACACACCTCCTGCGGAGGAATGTCCCCAATTGTTGTGGTGGCGCCGGTGGAGGCGTTGATGCGTCGGCTTAGCCCACCTGATGTTTTTGCCGCCATGCAGATAAGGCTGAGTGTGGGGGAGCAGTTTAACCCTGGTGAGTTGGCCAGGCGTTTGGTGGCTATGGGTTTTGAACGGGTGGATTTGGTGGAAAGCCCCGGGCACTTTAGCATCAGGGGCGGTATTGTTGATGTATTCCCGTCAACTAGGAATACGCCTGTAAGGATGGAGTTTTTTGATGATGAAGTAGACTCGATCCGTAACTTTGAGGTGGGTTCCCAGCGTTCAGGTGATAAACTGAACCAGCTGGCTATCTTTCCGGCCCGGGAATTTGTGGTTGCCGAGGAAATGTGGCCGTTGGGGCGGGGAGCAGTCCGGGCGGAATACCGGATCCAGCAGCGTAAACTTTCTAGAGCCGGTGATCCGGCAGCACTGCGTTATTTTGAAGAACATTTCGGCCGGCTGACTGATATGTTGAACGACGGGATCTATTTCCGAGGTCTGGAGTTGTTTCTGCCTTACTTTTACCCCCGCACGGTCAGCCTGTTGGATTACCTGCCTACTGCGGCGCCGTTATTTCTGTACGAGCCCGGTAAGATACGCGAAGTTGTCCATAGTATCCAAAGGGAGCGAGCTGAAACCTATTCCGACCTCCTTACCAGGGGTAAGGTGCTGCCGGGGCAGTTGAAAGGCTACCTGGAATGGGAAGAATTCATTGACGAGGTAAACTCTAGGCGGGTGGTGTACTTTTCTTTCATGCCCCGCCAGGCACCTTTTATTCGGCCGCAAAACATAATAAATTTTTCAGCCAAGTCCATGCACAGCTTTATGGGGCGTACTGATATGCTGGCTGGGGAAATCAAAAATTGGCGGCGTAATGGCAACGCGGTGGTGCTGCTGGTAACCGGCAGTGACCGGGGTAGTCATTTGCTGGACACGCTGCGGGAAGAAAAGGTAGAGCTATATTACATATCTTCTCTGGATCGGGAGGTGCAGGCGGGGAGTGTGGTAATCGCTCACGGGCAGCTGGCCGGTGGTTTTGAGCTGGTTAACGCTCGGCTGGTGGTGATTACCGAGGGTGAGATCTTTGGCCAGCGCAAGCGCAAGCGGCGGGAACAGCAGCGGGATAGCGGCAGCCGGCTTGAGCCATTTACAGATTTAAAAATTGGAGATTATGTTGTACACGTCAACCACGGTATCGGTCGTTACCAGGGGATCGTGCCGCTGGATATCGGCGATATTCGCAAGGAATACTTGCTGATTAAATATGTGGGTGAGGATAAGCTATACGTGCCCACAGACCAGGTGGGGATGCTGCAAAAGTACTTGGGTGCCGAGGCAGATGCGCCCAAATTGTCCAAACTGGGCGGTGCCGAGTGGGCTAGGGTAAAAAACCGGGTCAAGGAAGCGGTAAAGGACATAGCCCAGGATTTATTGAAGCTGTACGCTGCCCGTGAAACCATCCAGGGATACGCTTATGGCCCGGACACAGTTTGGCAGCGGGAATTCGAAGACAATTTCCCCTACGAAGAAACTGCTGACCAAACTAAAGCTATCAGTGATGTCAAACGGGACATGGAGAGCCGGCGTACAATGGACCGTCTGCTGTGCGGAGACGTTGGTTATGGCAAAACCGAGGTGGCCCTTAGAGCGGCCTTCAAAGCGGTAATGGAAGGAAAACAGGTGGCCGTACTGGTGCCCACTACCATTCTAGCTCAGCAGCATTATAATACCTTTCGGGAACGCTTTTCCCGTTACCCGGTCCAGGTGGAGATGCTCAGCCGGTTCCGCACCCACCGTGAACAGCGCCAAATACTAGTCAATTTAAAAGAGGGCCGGGTCGACATTGTTATCGGTACCCACCGACTGGTGCAGGACGATATCGCCTTTAAAGACTTGGGCCTGGTGGTAGTGGACGAAGAACAACGTTTTGGCGTATCACATAAGGAAAAATTAAAGCAAATGCGTAATACAGTAGATGTACTAACTTTAACTGCCACGCCCATTCCCCGCACCCTGCACATGTCCTTGGTGGGTGTGCGGGATACCAGTATCTTGGAAACCCCGCCGGAGAACCGCTTTCCAGTACAGACTTATGTGCTGGAAGAGGATCCGGTCTTAATCAGGGAGGCCATCCGCCGGGAAATGAACCGGGACGGGCAGGTATACTTCGTACATAACCGGGTCATTGACCTGGATCGCGTAGCCAATTGGATTAAGTCCCTTGCGCCGGAAGCCCGCGTAATCACAGCTCACGGGCAAATGCGGGAGGAGCAACTGGAGCAAATCATGTTGGACTTTATTGATGGTGCTTATGATATCCTGGTTTGCACCACCATCATTGAAAGTGGGCTGGATATTCCCAACGTTAATACGTTAATTGTCAAGGAAGCTAACAACTTTGGTCTGGCCCAGCTCTACCAGCTGCGCGGTCGGGTGGGTCGAGCCAACCGCTTGGCATACGCTTACCTTACTTTTCGTAAGGATCGGGTTCTCAACGAGGTGGCGGAAAAAAGAATGGCCGCCATACGCGAGTTTACTGAATTTGGTTCAGGTTATAAAATTGCCATGCGGGACTTGGAGATCAGGGGTGCCGGCAATTTGCTAGGTGCTGAGCAGCATGGCCATATTGCCGCTGTCGGCTTTGATATGTACTGTCGGCTGCTGGAAGAAGCAGTGCAGGAAGCCCGGGGCCAGAATGTTGAACAGCCGGTGGACACCGTAGTGGAATTACCGGTGGAAGCTTACATTCCCGTAGACTATATTGCTGATTCCAACCAGAAGGTTGAGCTTTACCGGCGCATTGCTTCCCTGCGGCGTGAAGATGAAGTACCCGAGCTGGAAGAGGAACTGGTGGACCGTTTCGGCGACCTTCCCGCCCCGGTGCATAACCTGTTGCGGGTGGCCCGGATCAGGGTTGGAGCCGGACACCTAAAAATTAAAACTGTCAGCAGGCAAAACGGTTTTTACAGGTTGTTATTTGCGGGTAGTCACAATCTTACCGGGGAAAGGCTGGTGGCGGTTGGTGAACGCTACCGTCACCGTGTTAAATTCAGTCATTCGGACAACGATTTTGAAATTCGGCTCAAGTTTCGGGAAGCCGGTCGCAACCCTGATGAGCAGCTCAGGGAACTGGAACGTTTTCTACAAAGCCTGGCGGAGTAAACCTTCCGATAATACCAAACCCCTCACCAAGACTTTACACGAAGCACTAACCTAATAAAACCGGTTGCCGCCGGCTCTTGTTTGCTATATAATTGAGTGAATTGGTGCCGCCTAAGGGGTGGCATTATTATTGGGGAGGAGATATCATGAGCAAAAAAATTATACTACTATTGGCGCTTTTATTAAGCTCAACTTTACTTTGGGGCTGCAGTTCCGGTATGCTGGCCTCGGTGAACGGAACAAATATTACGGCCGAGCAGCTGGATGTTGAAGTGGCTGCCGTTAAAATGAACCTGGAACAACAGGGATTCAGCTTTGAAGGTGACCAGGGTAAGGAGATTGAGAAAACGCTTAAACAGAACGTGCTGGAGCAGATGATTGACCAGGAACTGATAATGCAAGAGGCCGAACATCTGAAGCTTATGCCCACAGACAAAGAGATTGAGGCTGAACTGGCGGGCATTAAGGAACAATTGGGTTCTGAAGGCGAATACAAAAAATTCCTGGCCGCCAACGGGGTAAACGAGCCCAAGCTGAAGGATATGATTAAACAGCAGCAAGCCTGGGTTAAAGTACAGGAAAAAGTAACCGCTGAAGTACCTGAACCAAATGAAAAAGAAATTAACGACTATTATGAAAGCAACAAGGAGCAATTCAGCCAACCGGAACAGCGTCAGGTAAGCCATATACTAATTGGCACCGCAGATAATTCAAACGGTAAGAACCGCTCCGAGGCCGACGCCAAGGTGCTGGCTCTTCAAGTTGTGGACAAGCTGAATTCGGGCGCAGACTTTGGCGAACTGGCTAAAGAGTACAGCGATGACCCGGGCAGCAAGGAGAACGGCGGCCAGTACCCACCATTCAGCCGGGGCAGCGGTTTTGTCACCGAGTTTGAAGACGCCGCTTTTGACTTAAGTAAAGGCGATGTAACCACAGAACCTGTTAGAACCCAGTTCGGTTATCACATCATGCGGCTGGACGACCTGATTCCCGCCGTCCAAATGAGCCTTGCCGACGTTAAGGACAATATATCAGCCACCCTAAAAGAGAAAACAGTCACGGAAAAAATGAACTCTTACATGGAAGACCTCCGTGAAAAGGCTGATATAGTGAACGAACTGGCAGAGCAAGCCGAAGAAAACAGCGAAGAAAAACAGTCTGCCAACTAAAAATCAACCGGGTACGGGTTTTTGAGTTTGTTATAATTATTTAGTAACTACTTAGGAGTCGGGAGTCAACATTAAAGAGCGGTGTACCGTTTTCAGGTAGTCAAGAATTTTGACTGCCTGAATTTATTTGCCTAATGGCTGGAAAAAAATGAATAATTCCATCCCCCCGGTTATATAATAAAAGTGAAAGTTTAACCGCGAGTATCTTCTTCCAAAGGAGGGAAAGGGGCGGCCCATGAAAGCTACTGGTATAGTGCGTCGTATAGACGATCTCGGCAGAGTGGTGATTCCCAAGGAGATTAGAAGAACGCTCAGGATTCGCGAAGGCGATCCCTTGGAGATTTTCGTTGATCGCGAAGGCGAGGTTATCTTAAAGAAGTATTCCCCCATCGGCGAATTGGGCGACTTTGCCAAGGAATATGCTGATTCCTTGCACGAAGCCCTGGGCCACATCGCCTGTATCGCCGACCGGGATACTATCATCGCTGTTTCCGGAGCATCCAAAAAAGAGTTTTTAAATAAGCCTGTTGGAGTTGCCATAGAAAAGGTTATGGAAGAAAAAAAAGCAGTTGTTATAATTAACCCTGGTATTGACCCGCTGTGCAAAGAGTGCCTGACCGCCGAGGAAGATGAGTGTCGGTACTCGTCCGAAGTGATTGCGCCCATCATATCAGAAGGTGATCCTATCGGGGCAGTAGTGCTTGCCTCCAGAGAACCGGACGTGCGTATGGGCGAACTCGAATTGAAGCTGGCCGAAACAGCGGCGGGCTTCCTGGCAAAACAGATGGAACAATAGGCGGCCTATAATCATGGGCCGCTTTTTTTGTCCGCTTAGATCAAACCCTCAGCTTTTCCGAGGCCACTGAAAAAGTAAATTAATATGGCAAATAGCCAAGATTGTCATTGCTATGAATACAAGAATCCTGTCATTCTGAACGCAGTGAAGAATCTAAAGATCAGATCCTTCGCTACGCTCAGGATGACATACTTAACTATTACCATGAATACAGCACGGAAGTTGTATTAATTTATCGTGTGCGGATACGCGTGGTAATTCTAAGCGAAGCGAGAAGAAATCTAAGTATTTAAGCGGTTTTAGAGAAAGAAGATGGCAAACCATAGCAGACGCACTGACTACCTGTGCCCGCCGGCGGGCATACCTTCTAATAGGAACAGGTTGCAGTGCGCTTTTTTGTAAGGATGTCGTGGCGTGGAGTATATTAACGTATTACAAGGGGTTCTTTTGCAAACCTACTGAAAGAAATGCTTTATTGTTGTATAATAGCCCTACAATGGTAAAAATTATTAAGTGCGCCCAAGCCGCAGTCGCGGCACCAGTGTAGGGGCACCCCTTGCGGGTGCCCAAATTAATAACCCCGGGGGTATGGTTACAGGAAGCATGCATGGGCATGGAATCAAGTAGAGCGCGGGGACATAAACAGTTCATTATATCGCTACAAATTGCACAGGAGGGGTTTTTTTGACGGCAGGGATAACCATTGTTGGATTGGGACCGGGCGGGAGGGATTCCTTACCAGCGGTAAACCTGGACATTCTACGGGGAGCGGACAAACTGTTCCTGCGCACCACCATCCATCCGGTGGTGGAATGGATTAAACAGCAGCAAATAAATTTTGACTCCTTTGACTTGTATTATGAATCCGGTGCAGACTTTAACCAGATATATCAAGCGATGGCGAATCAAGTACTTGAGGCCGCAGCGATCGCGCCAGTGGTATATGCAGTACCGGGTCATCCGCTGGTGGCTGAAACAGCCGTGGAGATAATTCTACAGCAAGCCGACAGGTTGGGTATCGCCGTGGAAATTGTACCAGCGATGAGTTTTTTGGACGCTGTCTATGCCGTGCTGCGCATTGACCCGGTCAAGGGGATGCAAATAGTTGACGGATTGCGTCTGGATGAACAACCAACCGACCCGGCGGTGGGAGCAGTAGTAGTTCAGGTTTACAGCCGGTTGGTGGCCGGGGATATCAAGCTTGCCTTGCTGGAATTGTATCCGGCCGAGCATCAGGTGACCCTGGTAAGGGGTGCCGGCGTGCCTGGCGAGGAAAGGATTGAGACCATGCCCCTGTACAACATTGACCGGGTTAATTGGGTGGATCACCTCACCAGCCTGTACCTGCCCCCGGTGGCCGGAGCACGTAAGGAATGCCGATTTCCCATGGACGAACTGGTCAATATCCTGGTCAGGCTGCGGAGCGAGAACGGGTGTCCCTGGGACCGGGAACAGGACCACCATACCCTGACCCGCTACCTGGTGGAAGAGACTTACGAGGTGCTGGAAACCATCCAGCAGGAAGATATGTATAAATTATGTGAAGAATTGGGAGACTTATTACTACAAATCGTGTTCCATGCCCAGATAGCCAGGGAGCGTGGGTATTTTGATATTAACGATGTGGTTGACGGGGTAAGTCGCAAGATGGTACGCCGTCACCCCCACGTTTTTGGTGACCTACAATTGGAAAGCAGCGATGAGGTTCGGGTTACCTGGGAAAAAATCAAACAAACCGAAAGAGGCGATGATGCCGGGCAAAACCGGTCCATACTGGACGGAGTGCCCCATGGATTGCCGGCCTTGCTGCACGCTTATAAAATACAGGCCAGGGCCGCCCGCACCGGTTTCGACTGGCCCAATTATAAAGGCGCCTTGGGGAAGCTTGAAGAGGAACTAAGTGAATGGAAAGAGGCGCTGGAGAATGGAAACCGGGACCAGTTAAAACAGGAAACGGGGGATATCCTGTTTGCTGCGGTAAACGTGGCCAGGCAGTTAGAAATTGATCCCGAACTTGCCCTGACTGCAACTAACAACAAGTTTCACCGCCGATTCAGGTATATTGAGGGTAAAGCTGCTGAAAAGGGACAGAAGTTAAATGACATGACCCTGGATGAGATGGATTTTTTCTGGGAGCAGGCTAAAAAGGAAGAAAAATGAAGAAAAAATGCAGAAATAATTTCCTTTGAAGAAGGAACTCCTAGAGAAACAGCGAATAGTAAAGTCTATGTTACCTGTAAATTTATTGAGGGGGGTACTTATGAATAAGGCAGAACTTATTGCCAGTGTGGCTGAGAAAGCCGAAATAACCAAGAAGGATGCGGAAAAAGCCGTAGCGGCGTTGTTAACAACGGTTGAGGAATCTCTCGCCAGTGGTGACAAAGTCCAATTGGTTGGTTTCGGAACCTTTGAAATCCGGGAAAGGGCAGCCCGCAAGGGCCGCAATCCGCAAACCGGTGAAGAAATTAGTATTGCCGCAGCTAAAGTTCCCGTTTTTAAAGCCGGTAAGGCTCTGCGGGATGCGGTTTCCTAGCCCGGCTTGTGAAGAGAGATAGATATATTGAGACTAGATAAATTTCTTAAGGTTTCCCGAATTATCAAAAGGCGTGCGCTGGCCAAGGAAGTTTGTGACCGACAACAGATTAAGATTAACGACCGAACTGCAAAGGCTGGAACCGTTGTCCAGCCTGGAGATGTGTTGGAAATATTACTGGGGCAGCGGTTATTAAAGATCAGAGTAACTGAGTTAAGGGAAGCCGTGCCGGCTAAGCAGGCGGCGGAATTATATGAATTGCTTGAAAGTAACCGGGTGGAAATTGATGACTAGTGGTCCCTGGGAGGGGCCTTTTTATTTTGAGGAGTCAGGAGTCAAATTAAGGATTTAGAAGTCAGAAGTCAGAATTCAGAATGAGAACAAGGGCTGAGCAAAAAGGGGACAGGCTGCTTTTTTCGGTTTTTAAAAAAGATGCCTGTCCCCTTTTTGCTCTGGTGACCCATTTGGTTAAAAACGGTAGCATTTGTGCGCAGCAGAAACCTAAATTACATATGAAGGCTATTATCGCCTCATACGCTATTTGCACTGATATGGTAACATTTACAATAAATGGATTGGAGGTATCGATATGCACTGGATGCCATGGGTGCGAGGAAAACAAATCAGCATATCTACCACCGTGCCTCTCCGTTGGGCCCGGGCTGGGAAAAGGAAACTTACCGGCTGGTTAATAGACAAAAACGGCTGTCTGGAAGCGATTTATGCTGTTATTTCATCCAGATGCGTGGCACTGGTTGGCGGTCCGGTCGGAAAAACCTGGCCGGGTGCCACTACTTTTGCCGGGGGCTTACGTCCTTGCGGTGCTGCGCGGTTAACCGGGGTACTTCATTACTTTACCAGGGGGCCTGACGGCATATTTTAGTCCTTCCGCACAAAAAATAAAAAAAAGTGTGGGAGGGTTATCTTTGAGAATTTTAAAAAAAATTATGATTTTGCTTATGGTGCTGTTGCTGGTCTGGGGTTGCACCAGGGCACCGCAGCGCAAACCCGTGGATCCCGTTCCGGGTGCGCCCGATAAGGAGCCCACCATTAGTCTGTTTGTAAAGGAACAGGGTATAACAAAGGACATCAAATTAGAAGAATACCTGGCCGGGGTGGTGGCGGCGGAAATGGAGCCCACCTGGCCCAATAATGCCCTGGCGGCACAGGCAATAGTGGCCCGTACCTTTACCATGGAAAACATACAGACCGGGCGGGTTAAAGAATTGCACGGAACGGACGCATCTACGGATGTACAGGAATTCCAAGCATATGATCCTTCAAGAATAAATGATAATGTACTTAAGGCCGTAGAATCTACCCGTGGAGAGGTGATTACCTACCGCGGCGATTATGTGAAGGGTTGGTTTTCGGCGTGCGACGGCGGCATTTCCGCTTCGGCTCAGGAGGGGCTGGCGTATTTTAAAAAGCCCACAAATTATATCAAGGCCGGGGCGCGGGACGGTTGCCTGGCAGTCACGGTACCGGAAAACAAACATTGGCGGGCCCAAATACCACTGACACGGGTAAAAGCGGCGGTACAGGAGATTAGCGGAACCGATCCAGGCCGTATTGGCGAAGTAAATATAGCTGAAAGGGGGCCTTCCGGCAGGGCGACTAAAATACAAATCGGTTCCGCTACGGTTAGCGGTCCCCAACTTAGACTGGCACTGGGCAGTGAAGAAGTGCGGTCCATGTTGATTTCCCGGGCAACGGTTGAGGGAAGTAATCTGGTACTGGAAGGTAAGGGGTTCGGGCACGGAGTAGGTTTATGCCAATGGGGAGCCAATAAGATGGCCCAGGATGGTAAAGAACCCCAAGACATTATCAGGTTTTATTACCGGGACGTAGATATCCAAAAATTATGGGATTGAACCCACATTTTTTTCAGTGGCAGGTTGCAGCCGTGGCGCGGCTTCGGAAACCGGCTGCGGCTGTACAGTATTATTTAAGGCGGCCCTTGGCAAGGCCGTCTTTTTTCTTGTGGTTAGGAAAGTATACCAAAAAGGGGACAGGCTGCTTTTTTTGGTTTTTGAAAAAAGATGCCTGTCCCCTTTTTGTTTTGTGACTGCCTGTCTTGTTTGTAACTAGCCCCGAAGGGTTTGATTCACGCCTTTAATGTTGCATAATTATGGGTCTGGGGCATAGATATAGACTGAAATGTTTTATCCCCCGGGTTGCCGCTAATCAGTTCCCGCTGAAAAACTAATTTCAGTGGGGTTTGGTATTAGACGGTCAACCGGTTAACCCGTTAACCCGTGTTCCCGGGCCCGGGAGGTGAATGGGTAATGGAACAAAAACGAGTTTTAAATAACCGGCTTCTTCTTACAGACCGTAAGCACCTGGTAGTCGACGGAGTGGAGCATGTAGGTAAATTTAATGAAAGGGAAATCAACCTGGATACAAACCTGGGGCAACTTACTATCCGGGGTGAAGGGCTGCATATCACCCTGTTAAACCTGGAAGCAGGCAACCTGGTAGTGGAGGGCAAAGTGGACCATATGATTTACAGTGAAGGTAAAACAACCGGGGGTGCCAGGAACAAGGGGCTAATGGACAGGATCTTTAAATAGGTGTGATGACACCAAATCCTTGGGGGTAATGGTGGTGGCGGAACCGGTAGCCAGCCAGTTTATGTTGTTCTTTTATACTATATTAACCGGGGTGCTAGTGGGAATAATCTATGACTTCTACGCCGGGATCGGTTATGTTTGGCGACTAAGAAAAATAGCTGTGCACGTGGGTGACATCTTATTCTGGCTGGTGTCGACCGTGGTGGTATATGCCTTGCTCTGGTATTATAATCAGGGTGAGGTTCGTTTTTTCGTACTTTTGGGTTTGGGTATCGGTGCCTGGTTATACCACCGCTTATGCCGCCAAACGGTGCGAAAAGTAATTGTTTTAGGCCTTGAACAGGCAATTAGGCTGCTGCGCTGGATTTGGCGGGTGTTAACATGGCTGTTAGTAGTATTGTTTTTCCCGTTCCGAATGTTGTTCCTGGTGTTGATGTTCCCCTTTCGATTATTAGGCAGGGTCCTGAGCATAGCAGGCGGGTTTTTAGGGGTAGTGGTTAAGAGAATGGTACCTGCGCCCATGAAAGCATTTTACCGGCAGCAGGCGGTCCGCTGGCGAGAAATAAAGGCGGTTCTAAAGCGCAAAAGATAAAGGCCTTCTCCGTTCCAAATGCGAAGCCACGGGGACGGTTCCATCGCTTTCCCTTCGGTCCTTCGCTGCGCTTCGGAAGCGCTCGAACCGTCCCCATGGCTTCGCTAACTTTTAGTTTACGCTGTAGTAATATATACCAACAATATTTCCAAATAATGTCGTAGGGGCACCCGCGAGGGGTGCCCCTACTTCGTTATGAAGGACATAAAAGACCGGAATTAGTTTTCCAGGTAATACAAGACATAACCCCGTTCAGGATCCTGGCGGATAACTTCCATAACCGACAACGAAACAGATATCTCCCCGATAAAGTTAAAATCTGCTGATAAATCAAACTCTTCGTCTTCAATCGCCTTATAACATTCTAAAACGGCTTGGGGATCCTCAGTCTTAATATCTTCGGCAAGGTATTTTTGACGGGCCTCTTCTTCGGAGTCAGCAAAAATGACTCTGGTGTTAGTAGTGTGTTGCATCTTTAATACCTCCAATATTTTCTTTTCAAGATACACTGGTTTATGAAAACATGCAAGTTATTTCCAACATTTTTTACCAGTTTAACGAAATATTTTATTCCACAGCTCGACGGCACGAAAGCGATATTCTATCCGCGGTTGCCTGATGTTTTCTCCGCCAGGGGTGTCATTTTTTTCTATCGCTGAAGCCGTAGGCAACGCAATGGGGGGCAAGGCTCGGTTGGTATCAGCAAAGCACAGCGGCGGGTAAAGTACGCACCACCAGTTAGCTCCCCGACCGTTGCCGATAACTACCCTTACCGCCTCGTAGCGGCCCGGTGACAGGGTCAGGTGGGAAATGCCATTACTATTTTGCAAGGTATAGGTCTTAACCGGAAAATAGTAAGTTCCCAGTTCTACCCGCACCGGGTAATCATATCCCTGACGCTGGATTTCGTCTCGGGCTATATTTTCAATCTGCGTGCTTGCTGCGCTGGAAAGAGCTCTGGCTTCATCCGCATTGGCAGCACCTTTAAACGATGCTGACGTTTCCTTAACAATGCGGTCCTTGACCTGATACTTTAAGTCCTGGTCGTAAAAGGTATTACTGTTAGCTACCACATGCAGGCGGATTAGTCCCGGGGGTTGGACACCGTACTGTTTCCAGGCGTGAAAAACCCCGGTACAAGCTATTAGTAGAAGAATTACTATTAATCCCGCTTTTCTGCTCATCATTTAACACCTCATAACTAGTATTGCCAAAACCGTCTAACGCAATTGGTAAACCATAAAAAATCAGCCATTTAGTTAATTAGTAATAGTGTTTCCAAAAATTATTTTGACAAACATGTAAAAAATTTATTTAGTGGCTTATTAATTAGGAAAAAAAGGTAAAAATATAGATATAGGAGGGATGCCCATATGATAAGCACAACGCCGCTGGCGGACTATTTGGTCAAGGCAGGGGATCGATTACCCGATGAGGCTACGCGGGTATTGGAAACACTAGTAACCGAGGGCAGCATGAACAAAGAGGACCTTTCCCTGCTGTCAAGAGTAAAAAGGGCAGTGCTGGACCACGTGATTATGCAGCTTTACGCTCTGGGTTTGGTAGACGTTTCCACCGAGGGCAAAAGCAAAATTTGTAGCCTAACCAAGTTGGGTGATGAATACCTCGCTATGGTGGAAGAAGAAAAAGCCGGTTAATAACCGGCTTTTTTTTCTTCCATCAGTCAATTGTAGGGGCGGACGATTTTGTCCGCCCCTACAATTGACTGGTAGGCTGATGCAGTTAATTTTTAAAATATTTTCAGATTGGCAGGATATGTCTTGCAAGTGTAGAAATTTTGTAGTCATATTGTAATAATATTGTTATCTAACTAGATAGTTTTTGAGCAGCTGTAACCGGGCGGGTGGGGTGGCCTGAATGCAAATTGAGATTAGGGGTGCGGAAAAACTCAGTTTTCGGGAACGCCAGGTGGTAACCCTTAAGGAAATGGGTTTTTCTAACGACCAAGTGGCGTCCCGGCTGGGGATTGGCACCAGCACCGTGGCGACGTTATTTGGAAGAGCCAGGGCAAAAGGTTACCAAGTGATTATTGTTATCCCCGGGCATAGTCTTGGGTTATTTGGACCGGATGATGAAGGAGAGTGAAGGACGTGACAACCGGCACATGGCAGAACAAGGTCAACGATAATGTAGTGGAGCACCCGGCAGCCAGGCAAAAGCGCCGCCGGATATTTCAGCTATCCCGCAGTAGGCTGCCATTGTTGGTGGTGGGACTATTGCTGCTGTATGTCTCGATATCTTTAAGTGGCCGATTTGACTCACTTTATACGATGCAGAGGGACCTACAGGCCATCCAGACCGAGGTGGATGAACTGCGTGTGGTGAACCAGGATTTAAGCAAACAGTTGGAATTGTTACGGTCTGATGCATACGTAGAGCAAGTAGCCAGGGAGAAACTGGGTCTGGTCAAGCCCGGAGAGACCCGGATAGTGCCAATGGCTAATGGAGCTACAGGTGCGCCGGCAGTATCTGATGCGGAAGTTGGCGATTAAAAAACGACACGCTTGACACAAGGCGTGGCTTTGATATAATTAATCAAGGTTCTTTTAGTCCGGCAGGGGGAAATTTTGTAGAATGCCAGTGCAAGCGGGGGAAATATTAGAAGGTAAAGTCACCGGAATCACAAATTTCGGTGCATTCATTGAATTGCCGGGCGGGGTAACCGGGCTGGTACATATTTCTGAGATTGCTGAGGAATATGTAAAAGATATTCATGACTTTTTTAAAGTCAGTGACCGGGTTAAAGTTAAAGTCATTACCGTTGACCCCCGAGGAAAGATAGGGCTGTCCATTAAACAAGCCCTGGAAAAGCCTCGTCGTAGCAGAAAACCGGAAATTTCATTTGAAGAAAAAATTAACCGTTTTATGAAGGACAGCGACGAACGGCTGACCAGCCTACGCCGGAACACCGAGTCCAAGCGCGGTGGTCGGGGAGCCGGGAAACGCAGTTAGATGTAGAAAAAAAGCTTATTAAGCATTCCTACCGGAATGCTTTTTGTTTTTTGTGCGTACCATCAGCAAGATGAAAATTTATTTTTAAGCACTATTGTTACCATGGCAGGTCGTTCCTGAGCCCGGTTCACCCAATACCCTCGCATCATTAATTTGGGCCCGCAAGGGATGCCCCTGCGACGCAGGATGACCTTTGACTTTTGACTCTTAAGAGAGGGGTGTGCGCATGATTGTAGCCGCCGTTGACGTGGGCAGCAATTCTGTTCGACTGCTGGTAGCGGATGTGGATGATTTGGGAAAGGTTGTCCCGCTGCATGCGGAATTAAAGACCACCAGATTGGGACACGGTTTTACACAAGGCCGGCTTTTACCCGGGGCCATAGAAAAAACTCTGGCAGTTTTAGAACAGTACCTAAACCGGGCGGATGCGCTGGGAGCGCAAAAAATTATTTTGGCGGCCACCAGTGCAGTACGGGATGCCGCCAACTGTGAAGAATTTATCCAGTCGGTGCGCACTGCCACGGGCCAATCACTAAGGGTGCTGTCCGGCGAAGATGAAGCCAGGTTAAGCTATCTAGGTGTTAGGGGTGGATTAAACGATGTGCCAAACGCCGTGGTGGTTGATATAGGCGGCGGAAGTACCGAATTTACCTGGACCAGGGATGGGCTTATTGTTTGTAGCAGCGTTAACGCCGGCGCGGTGCGGATGACCGAATGCGGTTATGGTCAAGGCCAGATCAGGATGGTGATTGAAGAAGCGATGCTGGCTGTACGTCGAGATGGGTATGGTGAGGTGGTAGGTGTGGGCGGAACGGTAACCACCATGGCGGCTATGACTATAGGCTTGCGTATGTATGATCCCCTGCGAGTACATGGTTTTCGCCTTGCCCGGGAGACAGTGTTAAGGCTTGATCAACAACTGCATCAATTAACCCTGGAAGAAAGAAAAATCCTACCCGGTTTGCAGCCGGAGCGGGCCGACATTATCCCTGCCGGCGCACGGATACTCAACCGGGTGCTGCAGGCCCTTTGCGTAGATTCGATAATGGTCAGCGAAGCGGATATATTATATGGGCTTGCCGCCGAGGTGAGAAAGTTGTCGTAATTTAATTGTTATAAAATACCAAATAAGTTAATACAATTCCATTTTTTTGTACTATAATGTGTGGTAGCTAGTGCATTAGCTGATAATATTTGTTTAGCTGCACTAAGTACAAAGGGGTGGAATTTTTGTTTGACGGGGTAGACACCTACCAGTACCGGAGAGAAAATAATAACGGTGAACAACGGGTAAAATTTGGTTCTCCAGCAGGCGGGTATGGGGATAGCCGTAAAATGTCTCCAAATTATAGAGGTGTTTTGCGTTTTGGCATTAAGGATCTAGCCGGGGCGGCAGTGATGTTGTTAGCCGGTTTTCTATTGGGGCGAGCTGTACTATTGGGCGAGTTGTTTCCCTTTGGGCCGGCATTTGTGGCGGCTGCAATTGTTGCTTATCGGGGTGGGGCCTGGCCGGTTTTTCTTGGAGCAGCCATGGGGTTGTGCCTGTTAAGCGATGGTTGGGAACTGATGATGCGGGTGACCGCATTGGCATTTGTAGGTCTAGCCGCTCTTTATCTGCCTTTAAAGGCGACTGGTTTACGTTTGCTGCTGGGGGGAGCGGTGTTTGCGGTGCTGGTTGTAATGGGCACCGGGTACGTAGCCCTCACCGCCCCAAGTAATTACGAGTATATTCGGGTTTTATTTGAATCAACTTTTGGTGCTCTTTTGGCGGTGGCTTTTTTTAAAGCTCTGATAGGTTTGGGCCAGGTGGCCCGGCGTGAACAAGTGGCTGCCGGTGACATGTTTTGCATGGTTTTAATGCTCTCCTGCCTGGTGGCAGCAGCGGGGCAGTTGCAATGGAATTATATCAGTCCGGGTGGAATACTGGCCGGGCTGGTGGTGCTGGTAGCCGGTTATATTGGGGGGGGGGGTCTGGGAGCTTCCGCCGGAGCGGTCATGGGGGTGCTTCCCGGGTTGGTATATACCATTTCACCGGCGGCCGCCGGGGCAGCCGCCTTTGCTGGTTTATTGGGCGGAGTTTGCCGGGTCCTGGGCCGGACGGGGGTGGTGGCCGGTTTCTTAATGGGCAGCATTCTGCTCACGGTTTATCTGGGCAGCGGTCGTGATATCCTGGGGGTGTTGGGTGAATCTGCGGTGGCGGTGCTGGCATTTTTCCTGCTGCCGGGAGTATTCTTGAACGGGCTGCGTAACTACCTGCCAACGATACAACCATGGGACCTTGCCGGTGGTGACGATGAACCGGTTAAAGAAACAAACCCGTCAGGCCGGTTAAAGCGTTGGACCAGGATGTTTGAAGAAATTTCGCGCACTTACAACTATGTCGGCGGGGTCCGGGAAACAGAGGATCATCAAATTATTCGGCGCAACCTGGTGGCGGAGCTAAGAGAAACGGTCTGCACCGGCTGCCCGCTGCAGCGGGCATGCTGGGGTAAAGAGTCCGATATTACTAAAAATACTCTGGATTATTTAAGTCAGATCGTTAAGCGTAATGAAAAAGTAAAGCTGTCTGATTTGGACCAGAGCTTTGCCGAACGCTGTTCCCGTTCCGGGGAAATGATTGTGAGCATAAACAGCCTGCATCGATTGCACAGGATGAGGCAATGTTGGGAAAACTGTCTGCGGGACAGCAGGGAACTAGTATCCGGTCACCTGCGTGGGATGAATGGTGTAGTGGGGCAGTTGGTTCTAGAAGCCGAAGCCCAAAAGGATAATTGGATTAAGCGGACCGAACACTTGAAAAGAGAACTGAAACAGGCCGATCTGCCGGTGTCCGAACTGATTTTATATCCCAGCCCCAGAGGGTGTGAAGTGGAAGTGACCATGCTCGCCTGCAGGGGCTTAAAAAAATGTCTTTATGACGTTTCACCGCTTTTAAGTCGTTTGACTGGTCAAAATCTAGCGCCGGCCTTTACGGACTGTATATGTCCCGGCGGAGAAAATTTTTGCCGTTTTCGGCTTTATCCCGATTTGAAACATAGCCTATCTTTGGGCTTGTCTCGGTTGGCAGCGGGCCATAATGCTGTTTCGGGCGACACGCACACTGTGGTGCAGCTCTCGGGTGGACGTTTGATAATCATGCTTAGCGACGGTATGGGCTCCGGGTCGGCAGCGGCTGCCGAAAGCGGTGCGACCCTTAAATTGCTTAAGCAGCTGCTCCAGGCCGGATATGGTGGTGAACCTGCTATCCGCACCGTTAATTCGGTGATGATGCAGCGAGAGCCTGAGGATAGTTTCGCCACCCTGGATATGCTGGAAATTAACCTTTATTTAGGTCAGGTTGAATTAATTAAAATCGGGGCTGCCCCAGGTTTTTGGGTCCGTGGGGATAGGGTGGAGATTATTCGGTCCCATTCGTTACCGGTGGGGATTGTGAATGAAATAAATACTTTTTCCCGGCATGAAAAATTGGCTGTTGGTGATTTATTGGTTATGGTTACTGACGGGATAATTGATGCTCATCGGGAAGCTGATGAGGATGAAGATTGGGTGGCCGGTGTACTGGGCGAAATAATTGATCTACCTCCCGGGGAAGTGGCTGAACTCTTGGTTAAGTTAGCCCGCAGTGGCGGTAATAGACAGGTGTATGACGATATGACTGTTTTGGCAGTTCGTGTAGGGACACCCCCTGCGGGTGTCCGAAATAATACTGCAGGGCATGGATAACCGGGACAAAAGGGGTGTCTCTACGGTGGTATTGGATAAAATTAAACCTAAATGGCCATCTCGGCCATTTTTCCTTGTCTGGCTACATAATGATAGAAGGATATTTTCTTTCTCGTGTTGAAGTAAAAAAAAACAGGAATAATGTGGGTGAAACCATGCCTTTGGCCAAACGGGTGGCTAAACAGATTAAAAGATATGCCATGGTCACCGATGGTGAGACAGTGGTAGTTGGCGTTTCCGGTGGGCCGGACTCGGTGGCGCTATTGCATGTACTCAGCCGACTGCGGGAACAGTTTTTCTTTCAGCTGGTAGTGGCGCACCTGAATCACGGGTTTAGAGGTGCCGAAGCAGAATCCGACGCCAAGTTTGTTGAAGAATTGGCCAGTCGCCTGAACCTGGAGTCTTATATTGAAACTAAGAATGTACCTGAGTATAGTGCCCGGATGGGCCTTTCCGCACAGGCGGCCGCTCGTGAAATAAGGTATAATTTCTTGAGTGAGGTGGCCTTGAAAACCGGTGCTGCCCGGGTAGCTTTGGGTCATCACGCCGACGACCAGGCCGAAACAATACTGCTTCATTTGCTGCGGGGCGCCGGACCCGGTGGCCTGGCTGGTATGCAGCCGGTCCGGGACAGGTTTTATATCCGCCCCCTGCTCAATATAAGAAGATGGGAAATTGAAGCCTACTGCCGCCTCCACAACCTTTCCACCAGGCAGGACTCCAGCAACCTTAAGGCTAAGTATCTGCGCAACCGGATTAGACTGGAGCTAATTCCTATGTTGGAAAAAAAATATAATCCTAATCTGACTGATGCATTGAATAAGTTAGGTGTGATCTGCCGCGAGGAAGACGAGTACCTGCAAAAACAGTCCGATGCGGTATTTGATCAGGTCAGAACCGGTACAACCGGCAGCCGCGTCGCTTTGGACCGGGATAAATTGATGGTTCAGCCGGGTGCTCTGCTACGCCGGGTTTTACGCCGGGCTTGGTTAGAAATATGCGGCAGTAACGATGATCTTGAATTTGGTCATATTGAGCAGATTATGGAAATAATAAAGGGTGGAGGAGGTTATCAACAAATTGATCTTCCAAGAGGTGTAATTTGTAAAAAGAATTATGACTTGTTGGAATTTACACTGAGCGGACAGGAAAAGGAAGTTCCGTTCTACCAACATTGCCTTAAGGTGCCCGGGATAACGACTGTTCAAGAAGTCGGCCTGTCCATTGGAACACGTATCCTGCCGGCAGCCCAGGCAGGTGACCCTGCGGCCATTGGTCCTGATGAGGCACTATTGGATTATGACTGTCTGGCTATGCCTCTTTTGGTGCGCAGCCGGATGCAGGGTGACCGATTCGCACCGCTGGGCCTTGAAGGCAGCATGAAATTGAAGAAGTTTTTCATAGACCACAAGGTACCCCGCCGCCTACGGAATTGTCTGCCGCTGGTGGTTTCCGGGGCTGACATCGTTTGGGTAACCAGTATTCGTCCCGGCCAAAAATTTAAAGTTACCGAAGATACAACTACCTGTCTACACTTATTTATTTACGATTACGGGGAAAGTTTTTGTGATAAGCTAATACAAAGATACAATCCGTTTTAAAATGAGCATTGATATCGTAAATTTTTTGTTATAATAACGTAAATACTCAGGAGTCAGGAGTCAGGAGTCAGAATGAGAGAACCGTCAAAAACATACAATGGGGATATTCCTTGACCCCAAAGCCTGACCCGGAAGCAGAGGTGTGTCCCCTTTCCTTTGAACACTTATAGTTATTTCAGAAGGAGCACCTGTTGGTTGTTGTAGTTTGTCGTCGTAATTTCGGTTTGCCGCTACTGAATTCTGACTACTGACTTTTTGATTACTGAAATTTAAACCGTCAATTTTGAGAGGAGTTGGCTTTGTTTGAACAAGGTTGTCAAGAACCTGAGCATTTATCTGCTCATCGTTCTTATTACCATAGCCCTGATTAAGTACACTTCCCCCAAGGCCCAGGAGCCCGAAGAATGGTCGTTTAATCGATTTTATACAGCCTTAAACCAGGGTCAAATCCGGGAAGTAACACTTCAGCCCAATGAATTTACCACTTTAATTACCGGCACGAGCCCGGATGGAACCCAGTTCCAGCTGCGCAGCACAATTGCGAGCATTGAGCGGTTGGAGAACCAGCTTCTGGACAAAAATTTGCCCTACGAGGTGGAAGACCCACCCCGGCCGGGTTGGTGGGTCGGTTTGTTAACCACCTTGCTGCCAATCCTGCTATTAGTACTGCTGTTTTTCTTCCTCATGCAGCAGACCCAGGGCGGGGGCAACCGGGTGATGTCCTTTGGTAAAAGCAGGGCCAGGCTACATACCGATGATAAGAAAAAAGTTACTTTTGCTGATGTGGCCGGGGCCGATGAGGTCAAGGAAGAACTGGAGGAAATCGTTGAGTTTCTCAAAAGCCCTAAAAAGTTTACCGAATTAGGAGCCCGGATCCCCAAAGGGGTGCTGTTATTCGGTTCCCCTGGTACCGGTAAAACGCTGCTGGCCCGGGCTGTGGCCGGGGAGGCGGGAGTACCTTTTTTCAGTATCAGCGGCTCTGATTTCGTGGAGATGTTTGTGGGTGTGGGAGCCTCCCGGGTGCGGGATCTTTTTGAACAGGCCAAGAAAAATGCACCCTGCATAGTCTTTGTAGACGAAATTGACGCTGTTGGGCGCCAGCGCGGAGCGGGGCTGGGCGGCGGACACGATGAACGGGAACAAACCTTAAACCAGTTGCTGGTGGAAATGGACGGTTTTGAATCCAATGAAGGGATTATCATCATTGCCGCCACCAACCGACCCGATATTCTGGACCCGGCATTACTAAGACCGGGCCGGTTCGACCGGGAAGTGGTGGTGGACATTCCCGATGTCCTGGGCCGTAAGGAAATTTTGAAGGTCCACTCCCGGGGCAAGCCTCTGGCGGAGGCCGTTGACTTGGATGTGTTGGCCCGCCGTACCCCCGGTTTTACCGGCGCCGACCTGGCCAATCTGGTTAATGAAGCGGCGCTGCTGGCCGCTAGACGAAGTTTGAAGGAGATTAGTCAGGCTGAACTGGAGGATTCCGTAGAACGAGTGATTGCGGGACCGGAGAAGAAATCCCGGGTCATTAGTGAAGTGGAAAAAAAGTTGGTCTCGTATCACGAGGCCGGTCACGCGGTGGTGGGATATCTGCTGCCCAATACGGATCCGGTACACAAGGTGTCTATTATTCCCCGCGGACGGACCGGTGGTTATACATTGCTGCTGCCTAAGGAGGACCGCCGTTTTGCCACCCGATCTCAGCTATTGGATCAGGTGACCATGCTGCTGGGCGGACGGGTAGCCGAGGCCCTGGTGTTAAAAGAAATCAGCACCGGCGCTCAAAACGACCTGGAGCGGTCCACTGAACTGGTACGCAAGATGATTATGGAGTTCGGCATGAGCGACGAAATTGGCCCCATGACCCTGGGTCACAGGCAGGAACAAGTGTTCTTGGGCCGGGATATTTCTCGGGACCGCAACTATGGTGAGGAAGTGGCAGGCTCCGTTGACCGGGAAGTTAAGAACATTGTAGAGAAGAACTACAAACGAGCGTGGGACCTGCTAAACAACCACATGGAAGTACTGCACAAGTTAGCCCACCAGCTGATGGAAAAGGAAACCATTGAAGCCAAAGAACTGGGCGAACTGATGCGGGATTCAGGCATTAACTTGGATAAATCGTAAGGAGGATGCATTTTTGGATAGGACATATGTAATGGTCAAGCCCGATGGGGTACAGAGAAACTTGGTGGGGGAAATCATCGCCCGGTTTGAAAAAAGAGGGATTAAAATTGCAGCCCTGAAAATGCTGCGCATATCCCGGGAATTGGCCGAAAAACACTATGGAGAACACAAGGGCAAACCTTTTTTTGAGCCGCTGGTAGATTTTATTACTTCGGGGCCGGTGGTGGCCATGGTATTGGAAGGCAAAGATGTGGTGAGCACAGCGCGGGATATGATGGGTGCCACCAACCCGCTAAAAGCAGCACCCGGAACCATTAGAGGCAGTTATGGCATGGACGTTGGCCGCAACGTAGTACATGGTTCGGACTCACCGGAAAGTGCGGCCAGGGAAATAGCCCTGTTCTTTGCTCCGGAAGAAGTTATTGATTACAATAAAGAAGTGGATAGCTGGTTGTACGAGTAAAAATCAAGGGGGTCAGGCCCTGCATAACTGCATAACCCGATAATCTAATTAGATTTCCGGGTTATGCAGTTGTGCAGGGCCTGACCCCTAAAATTTATTTTAATATCTTCATTTGCAGGAAAAAATATTCAACATGTAGAAATTGAATTTAAACGAACTTTAATGTTTTTTTTAAGTTGTTTTAATTGGAGGTTGGCCATGACCGCTAATCTAAAAACAGGTTTGCGTGGTTCGGCTAAAGTTAAAGTAGACGACAGCAATACCGCCACGGCTTACGGCAGCGGTTCTGTAAGCGTTTTTGCTACGCCGGCCATGATTGGTTTAATGGAAAAGGCAGCCGTAAGCTCTGTTAACCAGCTGTTACCGGAAGGCTATACTACAGTGGGTATCAGGGTGGACGTTGAACATATAGCCGCAACACCGGTAGACGGTTCCGTTGAGGCCCGCTCCCAATTGCGGGAAATCGACGGGCGGCGCCTGGTGTTTACAGTAGAGGCCTTTGATGACCGTGAACAGGTGGGGAAAGGAACCCATGAACGGTTTATTGTACCCACAGCAAAATTTTTGCAGCGGGTGGCAGAAAAAGCTAAACACTCGTAAATTTTCTTAACCATGCAGGAAAAAAACACATTTAAAGGAGAATATATATTTTGGCAAAGCACGAATACTAACAGTAGTAAAGGGGGTTTTTGAGGGGGGATAAACGGGGCGTTTTTTGAAAAAAGTATTTAAAAAGAGTATACCAAGAGGAGAGGATATTTAAATGTCATACGATGCAACTAAAATGAAGGACTTTGAAATAGCCGAACAGGCGGAAAAAAATATGCCGCTGCCCTATGAATGGGCAGAAAAGTTAGGGCTGCAAAAAGACGAAATTATTCCCATGGGTAGAATTTGCAAGCTGGATTTCATTAAGATTATCGATCGTCTCAAGGACAAGCCGGACGGCAAATACATTAACGTTACGGCTATTACCCCCACCCCGCTGGGTGAAGGTAAAACCACCACCACCATGGGTTTGGCCGAAGGTATGGGCAAGCGCGGCATGAACGTAGGCGCAGCCATTCGCCAACCTTCCGGTGGCCCCACTATGAATATTAAGGGCACCGCTGCTGGCGGCGGCAACGCGCTGGCTATTCCGATGACCGAGTTTTCCCTTGGTCTTACCGGTGACCTGAACGACATAATGAATTCACACAACCTGGGCATGGTGGCCCTCACCGCCCGGATGCAGCACGAGCGTAATTACGACGACGCCGAACTGGCCAAGCGTAATCTGCGTCGTCTGGATGTCGACCCCACCAATGTACAGTTTAACTGGATTATCGACTTCTGCGCCCAGGCCCTGCGTAATATTGTCATCGGCATCGGCGGTAAAATGGACGGCTATATGATGCAGTCCCGCTTTAGTATTGCCGTAAGTTCGGAAATCATGGCCATCCTGGCCGTTGCCACCGACCTGAAAGATATGCGGGAACGTATCGGCAAGATCATTGTGGCTTACGATAAGAAGGGTAACCCCGTAACCACTGAAGATTTAGAAGTGGCCGGCGCCATGACCGCCTTCATGCGTAATGCCATTAACCCCACCCTGATGAGCACCGCCGAATACCAGCCCGTGCTGGTACACGCTGGTCCGTTCGCCAATATCGCCATCGGCCAGTCCTCCATCATCGCCGACCGCATCGCCCTCAAGATGTTCGATTACAACATCACTGAGAGCGGATTCGCTGCTGATATCGGATTTGAGAAGTTCTGGAACGTTAAGTGCCGCTTCAGCGGATTGACCCCGAACGTGTCCGTGCTCACTTCCACCATCCGGGCCCTCAAGATGCACGGTGGCGGCCCTGCCGTTGTGGCCGGTCGTCCCCTGCCGGAAGAATACATTAAGGAAAACGTCGGGCTGGTTGAAAAAGGCTGCGAGAACATGGTGCACCACATTAACACCATCCGTAAAGCCGGCATCAACCCGGTGGTCTGCATCAACGCATTCCATACCGACACCAAGGACGAAATCGCTGTAGTTCGCCGGGCTGCCGAGGCCGCCGGTGCCCGCTGCGCCCTGTCCGAACACTGGGCCAAGGGCGGCGACGGTGCCCTGGAATTGGCCGATGCTGTTATTGATGCCTGTAAAGACGAAGTTAACTTCAAGTTCCTTTACCCGCTGGACCTGCCACTGCGGCAGCGGGTTGAAATTATCGCCAAAGAAGTATACGGTGCTGACGGCGTTAGCTGGACAGCGGAAGCAGAAGCCAAGGCCAAGATGTTTGAATCCAACCCCGCGTATAAAGATTTCGCCACCATGATGGTGAAGACCCACCTCAGCCTGTCAGCCGACCCCGTCAAGAAGGGTGTGCCCAAGGGTTGGGTGCTGCCGGTGCGCGACGTTCTCATCTTCGCCGGCGCCAAGTTCCTTTGCCCCATGACCGGCTCCATCAGCCTGATGCCCGGTACCAGTTCCGACCCCGCCTACCGGCGTATCGATGTCGATACCGAAACAGGCAAAGTGCTGGGACTGTTTTAAGAAAAGTAAACGCTGGATAATCAAGGGGCTCCTTCGGGAGCCCTTTTTGGCCTTTCATTGCGATTTAAATACTATTTGCAAGATTATATTAACTCCGGCAGGAAAAACAATGTTTGCAATAGAAGTGCAATACATATATAGTTAAACTGTGACTAGTGAAATGTGGTTAGTGAAAAATTAACTTCATCAGGCGGTTTTTTCAAACAGCCTCTTTAAATCCTATTGCAGTGAAGAGGCTGTTCGAAAAGTCCGCACTAGGTCCACTTCGGTATTGCTGCGTTGGCTCGGTTTATTCCTAAAAATTTTTGCCGCCTTGAACTTCTCGTGTCTATGGTGTTCTTTTTTGAACACTCACTTGATATGATTGTTTTAACTTAAAAATAGAATTGAATGGAGTGCATTGTATATGTCTAGGCCGCCTAAGTGCCGCCGTGTTGAATTTATGCCCGCAAAGACATTCTTTAAACCTGCTGGTGTACCGGTAAGCGAATTGGAAGAAGTAAGAATGTCGGTGGAAGAATTAGAAGCTGTAAGGCTGAAAGACTTATTAGGTCTGGAACAGGAAGCCTGCGCAGAAAAAATGGGTATATCCCGCCCCACGTACCACCGTATCTTGTCGGCGGCTCGTTCCAAGGTGGCTGAAGCCTTGGTGGAAGGCAAGGCCATCCGGGTAGAAGGCGGAAATTACGAAGTGATTATGCGTCGATTCAAGTGTTACGACTGCGGTAATGACTGGCAGTTGCCATGCGGTGTTGGACCGCGGGGCTCGGATATTAACTGTCCCAAATGTGAAGGCAGTGAAGTGTTTCGGCTGAGCGAAGACGGTCGGCCAATGGGATGTCGTTGGCAAAAGAAGCGCTTCGAGAAGGAAAACTAAATAGATAAATCGAAATAAGGGGTTAAAACCACCCCTTATTTTTATTAAGCGAAGAATAAAATGAGTGTACCTAAAAAAATGATTAGCGGTTTTGTCATGGAAATGGCTAAACGGCTAAATTTTTGGCAACTGGAAAGGAAGGATTTTTTTGTGCCGGGTAGACAGAGTTTTAAAAGATTCCTGGTATCAAAAATGTCTGGCACACAACGCCGCCCTAGAAAAGGAAAGGCGGTTCTGTAGGCATGACCTGCAGCACATGCTGGACGTAGCCCGGATAGCCTATATGCTGATGCTGGAAGGTTTAAACGGGGAAGCTGCTGCAGCGGGCGAAGGTGAGGTAAAGACGATAACCGGCAAGGAAGTGGTTTACGCCGCCGGACTACTGCATGACATGGCCAGATGGAAGGAATACGAAACCGGAGAAGACCACGCCGCTGCCGGAGCGTTAATGGCTGGCCCGGTGTTGGACCGAGCCGGTTTTGACGCTGCCGAAAAGGAGATTATCATTACTGCTATCCGGGAACACCGCTCAGGAGGCCGGGAAGCCAGTTTGCTGGGCCAGTATCTATGCAAAGCGGACGACTTCTCCCGCCCATGTAACAAATGCGCTGCCCAAACTGAATGTCACAAAATTCACCGCATGGCCACCGCCAGCCACCTCCTTTACTAAGGGGGTCAGGCCTGTCCTAATTAAATAACTTTGAACCTATTTGGCAAGCAGTTATTAATTGCCGAAAGCAAACTCGGGCATTCTAATACTAGTCCCTAACCAACTAACCACTAACCAACTAACTACTAACCAAGGAGGAATAGCGGTTGCGTTTCAATATGCACAATCTGTCGGCGGCCAACCCGGCCGGCGTGCGGGAAGAATTGGCCCAAATAGGTGCTGACAGTGCCGGTGCTGCCCTGATGGAAGCCAAGGCGCTGCACCGGCTGATTAAGATATATGATCTCTCACCTAAACAGGCCAACATCATCAAGCAGGAAATGCTTGGCAAAGGCGGAGATACCGCCGTTACCCGGGGAACCGTGGACTCTTCGGTGGATAAAACGGACGTGCTGATGATGGGCACAGAAAAACAGTATCGGGCAGTAATAAAGAAGCTGCGCATGCAGCCTTTCGGCCTGGCCCGGCTGGCCGGTCAGCTGGATGAAATTATAAATAACCTGCGGGGCCGTAAACCACGCACCCTGGAATGCCGGGGTAAAAAAATAACTCTGGGCGAGAGGACCCTGGTAATGGGTATCCTGAACATTACCCCCGACTCTTTCTCGGACGGGGGCAAATATCGTGATACCGAAACAGCACTGGCCCACGCCCGGCGTATGGAGGCGGAGGGAGTCGATATTATTGACGTGGGTGGCGAGTCCACCCACCCAGGTTACACTCCAATAAGCTTGGCAGAAGAACTGAATCGGGTGCTGCCGGTGCTGCGGGCTTTGGTGCATGAGGTAAAGGTACCTGTCAGTATTGACACCACCAAGGCCGAAGTGGCCCGCCGGGCCCTTGAAGAGGGCGCCCATATAATCAACGATCAGTGGGCTCTGCGGGCCGACCCGGCATTGGCCCCCCTGTGTGCTGAATACGCAGTACCCCTAGTGCTGATGCACAACCAACGGGGTACCAAATACCGCGATGTAATGGGCGATATGGTGCGTTATTTTGAAGAAAGCATTGAAGCCGCGGTGACTGCCGGCGTTCCTCGGGACAATATAATTATCGATCCGGGTATCGGATTCGGCAAAACAGTGGAGCAGAATATTGAAGTGATGCGCCGAATGCGCGAACTGGACTGCCTGGGTCTGCCCGTGCTGCTGGGCACCTCCCGCAAGTCCTTAATTGGCAAGACTCTGGATCTACCTGCAGAACAACGAGTTGAAGGAACAAGCGCCACGGTAGCCTTGGGTATTGTTAACGGAGCGGACATTGTGCGCGTTCATGATGTGAGGGAAATGGTTAGGGTGGTTAGGATGACCGATGCCATGGTGCGCAGCTGACCACCCAATTAAAGGGGTGCTTAAAATTGGATAAGATTGTTATGTGCGGGATGTCATTTTACGGCTACCACGGGGTATTGCCCCAAGAACGGGATCTGGGGCAGGTTTTTGAAGTGGATGTGGAACTGTACCTGGATCTGCGGGCTGCTGGAGAAAGCGACGACCCGGAGATGACGGTAAGCTATGCGGATGTATATGAGGTAGTGCGCCGGGTGGTGACTGGGCGGCCGCACAATCTGATTGAGGCAGTGGCCGAAACAATCGCCACCCGGCTACTAAACGGATTCCCTATGCAGGAGGTGCTGGTACGAGTGAAAAAGCCGGCCGCTCCGGTACCTGGCCACTTCAAACACATGAGCGTGGAGATCCGGCGGAATGCGGAGCAAGCGGGGGATGGCTTGTGATCAGGTGTTATATCGGCCTGGGTTCCAACCAGGGGGATAGTAGGGCCATCATAGTTGAAGCTCTGGAAATGATAAACGGTTCCGAGGCTATTGAGATTACCGGAGTGGCGCCGATGTACCGTACTGTGCCCCAGGGGTACTTGGAACAGGATGATTTTATCAACACAGTAGCAGAGCTAAACACTACCCTTTCACCCGATGCGCTTTTGTCTACATTGCAGCAAATAGAAATCGACTTGGGTCGGGTACGCACGATACGCTGGGGACCGCGCACGGTTGACCTGGACCTGTTGCTCTACGGCAATGAGACAATTAACCTGCCCCAGCTTCAAGTGCCGCACCCCAGAATGCACCAGCGGGCCTTTGTGATGGTGCCGCTGGCGGATTTGAACAAGGAGCTTCAATTGTTTGGTGCAAGGGTGTCTGACACGGCCAAACGCCTGGCCGGGGAACAGGGGATAGTTAAACTGGGGTTGATGTCTGGCTATTAACTCATATTTAGAGTAAAACTATACCACTGTATCACGGCAGATTCTTTAAGTATTAAAAGCCCTTCCTAAAAATTTTCAAGGAAGGGCTTTTGTTTT
The DNA here is from genome assembly GCA_016841675.1 of Desulfotomaculum sp. Lineage (GTDB taxonomy): Bacteria > Bacillota > Desulfotomaculia > Desulfotomaculales > Desulfallaceae > BRH-c8a. The sequence continues at coordinate 12,700 of JAENYQ010000017.1, read as the reverse complement.
AAAGTTTATGGTTGACTATTTAGAAAATTATGATAACATAAATGTAATCCGCAATGCAGTAATGATTACCACAATGCGGGACAAATTAATAAAGGAGGTGAAAAGGCATGCCCGAAGACCGTAATCTGGTCAAATCTGTACTTAAAGCTTTGGAACTGTTGGAAATTATGTGCAAAGAAAAACATTGTGGGGTTCGAGACCTAAGCCAGAAAGTTGGCCTTACGAGGAGTACCGTCAGCCGAATGGTTACAACCTTGGAGCGGGCCGGTTTTGTGGAGCAGGAACATGAACGGGGGAAATACCAGGCTACCCTGAAATTATTTGAACTGGGTAATGAAGTCATTCAGCATCTGAACATCCGGGAAAAGGCCTATCCTTTGATGCAACAGTTGTCTCATGAAACGGAGGAAACAGTTAATTTGACTGTCCTTAGAGGCAATCAAATTATGTATATTTTTAAGATTGATTCGCCCCATTTGCTAAAAAGTTCGGCCCCAGTTGGCAGCCGTCCTCCGGTGCATTGCAACGCTAGTGGGAAGGTAATTTTAGCTTACCTGCCGGAAGATAAGAAGAAAATGTTTTTACCTTTGGAATTACATCCTTTTACTCCTAATACTATTATTAGCCTCACAGAATTGGAGGCCGAATTGGCCAGAGTACGGGCCAACGGTTATGCAGTTGATAGCGAGGAGTGGTCTTTAAACACCAAAGCTTTGGCGGCGCCGGTTTGGGATTACGATGGTAAAATATTAGCTGCTTTAACAATTGCCGGGCCCTCGGTAAGGATGAATGCACAGCGACTTGGTGACTTAATTCAACCCCTACTGAAAGCGGCCAGGGAGCTTAGCGCTAAACTAGGTTATCGGGAACCTACACAAGATGACTGGTCGACGCGTCGGGTATAAAAAATAAAAGACCGCTTATGGACACCCCGCCAAGGCACATCCATTGTGGTCTAAGGATTGACAGACAGATTGCCTGCCTTATGGCATGTTAAATAAGGAAAGGGACACACCTCCTGCGGAGGAATGTCCCCAATTAAGGGAAATAACTTGTCTAATTGGAATACTGAAAGGAGCATGACCAATGTATAACAGTCTTAGAGAATGGTTGGCTCAGGTAGAGGAAATTGGAGAGTTAAAACATATAACTGCTGAAGTGGATTGGAATTTGGAGATGGGAGCCCTGACCTATATGGTCGGCAAGCAAATGGGTTCACCCGCGCTATTATTTGAAAACATTAAAGGCTATTCACGGGATTACCGGGTGTTGTTTAACATGCTGGGGACCGGGAAAAAACGGATTGCCCTGGCGCTGGGACTTCCAACCGAGCTTACCGTAACGGAGATGATCCAGGCCACCCGTGAAAAACTGAAAAAAAGGATTCCCCCGGAATATGTTGATCCTAAATCCGCGCCGATCAATGAAAACCTGCATTTTGGTAATGATATCGACGTTCTGGAGTTTCCGGTGCCCAAAATGTGGCCCCGGGACGGTGGCCGTTATTTGGGCACCGCCGATGTTATCATAACTAGGGATCCTGAAACCGGCAGTGTCAACCTCGGTACTTACCGCCAGATGGTACAGGGGAAAAATGAGGTTGGGTTTTATGTATCCCCGGGCAAGGACGCCAAACTGCACCGGGAAGCCTGGTGGAAAATGGATAAACCTTGTGAAGTAGCCGCCGTTTATGGGGTCGATCCCCTGCTCTTTTTGGTAGGCTCGCAAGGCTTTCCTAAAAACATTTCTGAATATGAATTTGCCGGTGGCATTAAAGGTAAGGGCATTGAAGTAATTAAAGGGGAAGTCACCGAATTGCCGATCCCGGCTCACGCGGAAATAATTATTGAAGGCATAGCTTACCCCAATAACAATCGTTTGGAAGGACCTTTCGGCGAGTTCCAGGGGTATTACGGGCGACCGGAAGCTGATACCCCGGTCATAGATGTCAAATGTGTTCACCATCGCCATCAGCCTATATTAACGAGTGCTTTAATGGCCGATTATCCTTCTTGTGAACAGAACTTCTTTTTCAGCATTATTCGTTCAGCCAAGATTTGGGATGACTTAGATAGATTGGGAATCCCTGGTATTAAGGGAGTTTACTCTCACCCAGCTGCCGCCGGCGGGTTTGGCATGGTAGTAATCTCCATGGAACAACGGTACGCCGGCCATGCTCAGCAAGTACTGGCCCTGGCCGCCCAGTGCCCGGCCGCCGCTTATTATACTAAATGGATTATCACCGTCGAAGAGGATGTTGACCCGACTAATATGGATGAAGTTATCTGGGCCATGTCTACCCGCTGTAACCCAATCGAGGATATCGATATTCTGCGTAACACCTGGTCAACGTACTTGGATCCGACCCAAAATCCCCCTGAAGAGCGCCCGTACGGCTCCAAAGCGCTGATCAACGCCTGCCGGGAGCATAAATATCTTAATGTTTTTTCCCGCCGGTCGCAGATTACCCGTAGTATGTACGACCGCCTAAGCCAGCGATGGTCAGATTTGGGGTTGGATGGTGAGCCGCCATTACTTAAATCTTTTGAAAACGAAAATATCGATTGAGCCTGGTCGCGGGTGGGCCGCGACTTTGTCTCAAAAACAATCAGAATAATTAGAAAAAGCAAAAGTTATCTCCTGGTCTGAACTGAAAAATTAACATTCGCCCAGCTTTATAATGTTAGGCATGTAAAGTATAGAATGTGGGGAAGGGCGGTATTGGCGGTGCGTCCCGTGGACCGTCCTCGCGCCCTCGCACCTCTGTGTCGATAGGGGGAAAAGAAGTAGTCTATCCATTTGGTGAAGTGTACTCTCTGCAGGTGAATAAATCACTTTTTCGTACAATTATTGAGGAGGGTTAATCAAATGAAAAAATTTAGTTACTTATTTACATTAACTGCTATATTATTTATCCTTTTGGCATCAGCCTGTAGCTCCAATAATACCACTCAAGGTGATCAACAAAGTTCAAAACAAGATGTTTCTGGTCAAGAAGAGCAGGAGCTAAAAACTTTAGCTCTGGGGACACATGGTGCCGGCTCTCTAGTTAATGCCATGGGATCCGGGATAGGGACTGTGTTGAGTAAGCACCTGTCCGCAGAAGTTAAAGTAGTGGCAACCACCGGACCCACAGAATGGTTGCCCATGCTGGAAACAAAAGAAATGGATTTAGGGGTACTAAACGACTGGGATGCTCAAATGGGCCGATTGGGTAAAAGTGTTTATGAACAAATATCACAGGGTAAAGGCTTCCCCTGTATGTTGTTGACCGCCGGTACGCCGTCATTAACTGGTGTGGTGGTATCCGGTGATTCCAATATTAAAACTGGGAACGATTTAAAAGGAAAAAGATTCATAGTTGACTATACTGGGAGTCCTGGGATTACCGCGCAGGCGGAAGCAGCCCTGGCTAATTTCGGATTGACCCGTAACGATGTTAAAGTTTTATCCATGCCTAGCGTAAATGCAGGCATTCAGGCCATTACCGAAGGTCGGGCTGATGCCGCCGGTTCCGGTAGTATCGGCATGGGGGTAATTTCGGAATTGGACGCTAAAAAGGGGGCCAGATTCCTGTCGTTTGATTCCTCGCCCGATGCGGTCAAGCGTTTGCAAGAAAAATACTATGCTAAAGTTGTTGAGGTACAGCCCGGGCCGGCTAACATTGGTGTTCAAGAGCCTACTAACCTGATGAGTTATAGTTTTTACCTTGCCGGGCGAGATGATTTACCCGAACAAATGGCTTATGATATTGTGAAAATCCTTTGGGACAACAATCAGGAACTAGGCACCATACACATTAAGTTAGAAGAATGGGCTACTGAGGGTTTTGTTTCTACTTTGAATACAATCCCTTATCATCCCGGTGCGATCAAGTTTTATAAGGAAAAAGGGGTTTGGACACCAGAGATGGACCAGCGCCAGGTTGAGCTCCTTGCAGAGAAACAATAGATTAGGTTGGTGATATCCTCCAAGTCTTTTCTTTGGAAATGGGAGGTGTAACAATTGGAAAAGGAATCACAGGGACGGTTTCGGCAATTAGCGGGGGTTGCGCGATATACACAGTTGGTCCTGGGTTTAATTGTGCCGCTTGCCGCGCTAATTTTCATCCTTGATTTACCGCTATACCTGGCGGGAATATCCCTTTTTGTACAGCAATATCTAGGATTATTTCTGGGCTTGATATTGGCATACGTTTTCATAAGCGTTCCCGCAGTCAACAAGGCCAGTAAAAATAGTGTCCCTTGGTACGATATTTTATGCGCTTGTGCAAGTATGATTGTAGGGCTATACGTATTGTTATACTATCCCCAATTATTAACAACACTGGGTTTTTACTCCCCAGCAAAAGTTATTTTGGGGTCAGTGGCGATTTTATCCATTCTGGAAGCTACGCGACGCCTTGCCGGTTGGCCTCTGGTAATCATCGTCGTCGTTTTCATTTTGTATGGGCGCTTTGGATATCTTTTGCCAGGCATTTTGGCAGGCAAAGAAATTTCCTGGCCACGTTTGATCAGCCAACTTTACCTGGGTTCTGAATTCCTTTATGGCATTGCACTGCAAACAGCGGCTGTGATTGTTTTTAGCTTTATTCTATTTGGACGTTTTTTGTTTGGCACCGGAGGAGCGTCTTTCTTGATCGATATTGCCCAGGCTCTAATGGGACGCTACCGGGGTGGTGCTGCTAAAATAGCCATTGTAGCTAGTTCCTTGATGGGTACTCTATCCGGAAGTGCAGTGGGTAACGTAGCGGCAGTAGGAGTTTTAACTATTCCTATGATGAAGCGTGTAGGATACCCTGCTCACTTTGCCGCCGGAGTGGAAGCTGTTTCCTCAACGGGTGGTTGCATCATGCCACCAATTATGGGTGCTGCTGCTTTCATTATGGCTCAGTTTTTAGGGATTCCCTATGCCGTGGTTGTCATTGCCGCGCTGGTTCCAGCATTGCTTTATTATCTAAGCATATTTATACAAGTGGACTTGAGAGCTGCGAAGATAGGTCTGCAAGGAATGCCAAAGGAAGAAATCCCTTCTTTGAAGAAAACATTCAAAGTAGGTTGGATTTATGTGATACCTGTGGTGGTGCTGGTCTTTTGCCTCTTTGCATTGTTTCTTCGAGAGTCCGTAGCTGCCTTGTATTCGTTAGCATCCTTGTTTCTGGTAGTATTATGTCGAAGAGACGTTAGACATAAATTGAAAAAGACATTAACTCTTCTTGAGGAAACCACTCAGGGTATGTTGGAAGTAACGGTTATTTGTGCTGCGGCGGGACTGGTAGTTGGGGTAATAACCTACACCGGTGTGGGCCTTTCTTTATCCCGGGTGCTTACGGATTTAGGTGGAGGTAATCTTTTGTTGTTAGCTTTATTAACTGCCTTTGCTAGTATTATTCTAGGTATGGGGATGCCGGTGACAGCTTCTTATCTTTTGCTTGCTGTTTTGGTGGCACCCGCAATGGTGCAGATGGGCGTACCCGCTTTATTGGCACACATGTTTGTTTTCTACTATGGAACTCTTTCATTCCTTACCCCGCCGGTATGTCTTGCTGCCTATGCGGCGGCCTCAATTGCCCGTTCACCGATGATGCCTACGGCCTGGCAGGCCATGAAATTGGGTATCGCCGCTTATGTAGTACCTTTTATCTTTATCTTCAAGCCTGGATTAGCTCTCATGGGGTCCACAAGTAGTATAGCATTAGCTCTATTTGACGGTGTTTTGGGTGTTGCTGTAATTGCTATCGGTGTGGAAGGCTATTTGCGACGAGATTTAGGTTGGTTTGAGCGGGTAGGCTTTATCATTGCCGGGATCATTTTACTTGTCCCCGGGTGGTCAAGTCGGATTATAGGGTTGGGGTTGATAATATTGCTCTTGGGGTTACATTTTCGAGGTTTTGCAATTAAGCAAAAAGAGTATATTAAAATAAGTAGCTAAACTAAAAATTCGACACATTAGTAGCGTCTGTCAGTTTAGAGTTGTTGCCAATTTTACAAGGAGGAATGTTAATGTCCAAGGATCTAACCAGTTATATATCGTTATTGGAGAAGGAATATCCTGATGAAATAGCTCATGTTTCCAGGCGGGTTAGGCCGGCTCATTTTGAAGCAACCGCCTTGTTGGAGAACCTAACCAGGCAAGGTAAATTCCCTATGGTTTTATTTAAAGACCCCGAAAGCGTTAACGGCGATCCGGCCGGTATTAAGCTGGTCAGCAATGTTTTTGGCCGCCGGGAAAGATGTGCATTGGCCCTGGATATGAGGCAAGATGAGTGCAAAATGCCGTTAAGCCTTGAATATGCGCGCAGGGAAAATATATCCATCCCTCCAGTGCGCATGGACGGTGCAGCGCCCGTTCAAGAGGTAGTGGTGTCCGGTAAACAAGTTGATGTAGGGGTTTTACCTATCGTCCGTCATTATGAAATGGACCTGGGGCCGGTAATCACGATGACCTGTTGTATGCGCGACCCTGATACCGGAGTTTATGATATTAGCTTTATAAAAACTTTTTATAAAGGAAAACCCGATTATATGGGAGTTTCCATTCACTCCCCACACTTGGAGCGCATTGTGAACCGTTATAAGGAGATGAATAAACCTGCTCCAATTATCAATATTATCGGGCATCACCCGGCATTTTTTCTGGGTGCGCTTGCATTAACCAGTTTTGAACGGGACGATTATGAAGCCGTGGGTGGTTTTTTGGGTGAGCCTTTACGTTTAGCGCCTTCGGTAACGTGGGGTGAAGATTTTCTTGTACCGGCTGACGCTGAGATAATTATTGAAGGTGAGATTCTGCCCGGTGTTAGAGAGGTAGTGGACCCCTTCGGTGAGGTTACCCGTCATTATCAGGCCCAATGTATTCGCCAAGCCATGCAGGTGAAAGCTATTACGCGTCGCCAAAATGCCATTATGCAGGATGTTTTTTCCGGTCATGAGGGCCATTGGAACCTGGGGACAATCCCCAAAGAAGGTAGTGTTTATAATACCCTTCAATCCAAGGTAGGGGGCATAGTTGCTGTTCACAATCCTCATTCCGGCGTCGGCCGCCTTTTGTGCTATATCTCAATTAAAAAAACAAAGGAGGGGCAGGGCAAACAGGCTGGGTTAATTGCTTTGAATGAATCAACTACAAACCAGGTTGTCGTTGTAGTGGATGATGACATAGACGTCTTTAATGAAAAGGAAGTCATTTGGGCAATGGTAACTATGGTTAATCCTGATCGTGATATTACTTATATCCGTAATTTGTATACCATGTTCACTACCGCCATGGGTCACAATAAGGTGGTCATTGATGCTACCAGGCCTTTGGACAGGCCATTCCCGACGCTGTTTAAAGTGCCGGAACAGGTGCTCAATTCCGTAAAACCAGAACAATGGCTTGATTAATTAGGAGGTGTTGACTGCATGGAAAGAATTTTTTGGGTGGAATGCCCGGAATGTCACGGCAGGTATTATTGCGATTATGAACTGCGCTATGCCAACCTGGAGTTAATGTGCCCGTATTGTCAGCGCACTTTCCGGGTAGAAGAAAGCCCGTTTATTGATGACCGGGTAGGCTAAAGTAGAGCTGAAGCTGTTTAACTCCAAAACTGTTTTTCACCCGGTCAACGTGGAAATGGCACTGGTTAAGATAAACGGTTAGGGACTAATGCAATCAGCCTAGCCTGTACCTTCCGCGCCATCTGCCGGAGGCAGTTGACTACGGCTGTCCCGAAAGATAATAACAATTTTAGGGGGTTTTGTCATGAAGCTGGTCATCGGAATATCGGGTGCAAGCGGCGCGGTATATGGCATCAGGATCCTGGAAACACTGCGACAATGCCAAGTGGAAACACACCTGGTCATTAGCAAAAGCGCTCAAAAAACAATTAATCTTGAAACAAATTACAAGCTGCCCGAGGTGGAGTCACTGGCAGACTTCGTTTATGATAACGCAGACGTAGGGGCGTCGGTAGCCAGCGGTTCATTTAAGCATGATGGAATGATCATAGCGCCTTGCTCAATTAAAAGCCTGTCCGGGATAGCGAATTCATATAACGATAATCTACTGGTGCGGGCCGCCGACGTGACTCTTAAAGAAAAAAGAAAGCTAGTGCTGATGGCACGGGAAACCCCCTTGCACCTTGGCCATCTCAGGATGATGGTTGCATTGTCCGAGGTCGGGGGGATTATTCTGCCGCCCATGCCCGCCTTTTACCACCGACCCACTAGCATTGATGATATAATCAATCAAACCGTCGGTAAAATACTGGATCAGTTTGATATTGAACATCAGATGTTTCAACGCTGGGAAAGTGTGCCGGAGAAAAGACGGTTCAACAAAGATTTGTGATACTATGAATGTCGGAGTAAAAACCGTCTATAGTAGGTAAAGGATAGTAAGAGGGGGTGATTTAACAAACAGATCACCCCCTTTATCATTTGGTTTAACTAATCTGTGTTACAAGCTTGCTTTCTTTTATCAATAAATCTTTTCCCTTTATAGTGCGAACGTACAAACGTCCCTTTTGGCACGGAATCTATTTTTATCCTTAAATTGAGACGACTTTTTATTTCGGCAGCAATAATTTGGTCCATGTTATCTGACGAAGGATTAATTTCAACTTGTACTTCCAAGTCATCCGTTCCATCCCGGCGATAAGCAATAATCTGGTATTCATTGCCGAATTCAAGGAACTCTTCTACAATGTTTCCCACGGCTCTAGGAAAAATATTTACTCCACGGACGATGAGCATTTCATCTTTCCGCCCCAATACCCCACCGTCTAATTGGCTTAAGGTTCGCCCACAACCGCAGGACTTTCGAACTCTCTTTACCAAGTCGCCGGTACGGTAACGGATGGCAGGGCTGCAAGTGCGGCCAAGGTTTGTAAGCACCAGTTCACCAACCCCCCCGTCCGGGACCCCACGTCCGGTCTGCGGATCTAGTATTTCTACGATAAACTCGCTCTCGATAATATGCAGGGCCTGATTGTTATGACTACACATAAAAGCGTAGGTGCCAGTTTCAGTTAGGCCTGGGTATTCAAATACCCGGGCCCCCCAAGCTTTTTCGAGTTTTTCCCTCACTGCCGGGATCATTGCCCCTGGTTCCCCGGCCAGAATAAGCGCCCTTACGTAAGAAGATGCAAGATCGACACCAATTTCCTGGGCTGCCTCAGCAATGCGCAACATATAGGTAGGGGTACCGGCAATCAACGTGGCTTTATTTTCTATTAGACAATGAATACGCTGCTCGGTAGTCCACCCTCCGGTGGGGATTGTCAATATATCCAAGTGCTGGGCCGCTTCATAAATCCCCCAAAAAGCTGTATAGGGACCAAAGTTAAATGGTAGCAACAATATATCCTTGTTTGTAATACCTGCTGCTGTCAGGGCATGTGCTTGGCAACGTGCCCGCCAAGCCCAGCTTTCTTTAGTGTCTAGCCATCTCAGGGGCTTACCTGTAGTACCGGTGGTTTGGTGAAATTGGACATAATTTTCAAATGCCTCAGTTAAATTTGTTCCGAAAACAGGGTTGTTATCCTGATCCCTTTGGAAATCCTGTTTAGACGTAAAAGGTAGTTTTATAATGTCACCCAAATCGTTTATGTCATCAGGGGTTACACCATGTTCATTAAACTTGCGCCGGTAAAAAAGATTACTCTCATATACCTTCTTCAACATGCCTATCATTTTTTGCCACTGAAGGTTCTCAAGCTGCTCACTGGAAGCCGTTTCTGTTTTGGCATCATAAAACATTTCCTTGTCACCTTTCTTGGGATAAGATATCACCATTTCAAGGCAACAAAGATATCGGTATATGGACGACCCTCCACGTAATCGGGCAGGTCTTCCAGAATTTTAATAGCCCACGGGTTCGGGTCAAGCACACCCATTTCCGAACGCACCCAGAGAACGTCTGATTCCGGTAAATTTGCGGGCGAATTGGATATCATGGCCTGTACCTGTTTTGTATCATATTTTCGTGGGCCAGGTGTCAGATCTTTGATAAACAGGTTGCGCACACCGTCTCGAAGGTCTGCATATTGGCGGACATAGGTAAGATACTCTTTAGACATTTATCTTCGCCTCCTTAATTCGATTATAAAATAAACAATTAAAGACCGTATTCATTCCACTTGGCAACTACTTCTGCTTTAGTTTTTTCAGAGTATATATCTTCAAAGGTTGCTCTTGGCGGTATGTTTTCCTTTGGCCACTCCAAAGGCCAGGTAGCATCAAAGGCCGCAAATGCTCCCTTGAGAATACGCCGTTCATCGGCATCATAACAAGGGGTAAGAGCATTGGACTTTCCAACGAAATGTTCCACGACAATACTTCGTCCCGGGTGACACTTGGTAGCAAAGGCATGAATAACCTGGCCCATGTTAAATACGTCTACATCCTGGTCTACCACAATACACTTGGATACCATTACTCGCCGTGCGACGAAAAAGTCAAGAACCTTCTTTGTCACTTCAATGCCGCCAGTTTTTACGCCAACGACAACTAGGTGGGTAACTCCTTCGGGCGGTACATATACATCGGTTACATCAATGCCCCTTCTCTGCAGTCCCTTTTTCATCCCCACTGCTGCAGTTAGTGAGGCGGCAATTGAACTGTCATCAACCGGAGCGCCCAGGGCGGTCATACTCAAAATAGGATTGTTCCGGTGTGTGATTGCTTTAATGCGGAAAGCCACACCTTCAGCCATCGTGCCACTCCGATAGCCTGGGTATTCACCAAAGGGACCATCTGGAACTATGACGTCGACAGGGATTTCTCCCTCAATCACTATTTCTGCATTGGCTGGCACCATGAGGTCGCAAGTCTCGCATTTTACAAGATCAACGGCTTCCCCCCGCACAGCTCCGGCCACCTCGGCTTCGCTTACGCCTGGCTTGAAAGGCGCGGTAGCCATCATGTGATCGATGGGATGCGACCCAATAACTAAAGCTACGGGCATGGGCTTGTTTTTAGGTACGTACTTTTCGTTTAACATCATTGCGAACTGGCTTGTTGTTTGTGGCCAGCCGGCAAGAAAATTCTTGTTATGTACCATAAAGCGATACATACCCCAATTTGTCCAGCCGGTATCTGGATCCCCGGTTACAACAATGTCCCAGGTGCCGATATAGCGACCGCCATCTCCCTCGTGAATCAATGGAGCCGGTAACCGGTATATGTCAGCATCTTCCCCTATGAAAATATTTTCCTTACAAGGAGCATCTCGGCGCTCCACAATGTTAGGCTTAACCCTATTGTCTATCCTTTTCTCGTATTCAGCATAAATCTCTCGTACCGGCGTATCTGGCGCCAGTCCCATCGCAATTGCCACCCTCCGCCAGGTACCCACCGGGCCGTTAAGGATGGTGTGTCCTTGCGGGTAATCCTTAATCTTCTCAAAGAAAAGGGAAGGACCATATTGGTCGTATACCCGGCGACTAATCGCCCCTGCCTCAATGTCCCAGTCAACCTCTTTGTTAATTCGAACTAAATCCCCGCTTTTCTCAATTTCATCCATAAACTCCCGCAAACCTTTCATTCTTTTCCCCCCATGTCTGATATTTCTGACCTTTTGCATTTATGAAGCCCCGCGATGCCCTTAAGCTATAGCTGTTTAATATTAATGCAATTGCTATGCCAGTACATGCACTCTACCCAGCTCTCATGACTCGGAGGGAAATTAATCCTGGGAACAAGGATTATCCTTATTGTTTTGTAAGTGCGTCCTCAGCGGATTGATTTCAAACCGCAGATCTTAGTTAGAGTTGACCAATTGATAGTTGCAAAAAATGAAATGGTTGGCACATCTGAATATCCAATTATTCACTAAGTTAATGAATTAATTAATGTTTTAAATTTTAAAATTAATTACACTTTTTGCAAATTCTTTTTCTTTCTCAATTTAATATACACATAGGGTAAATTCATCGAAAGTTTCCACGCGGCCATGACCCACAGGTACTTGAATATGGGGCGAATTCACGGCTAACGGAACTCCTTTACCAAATGCAATTGATATAGGAAGAAGATTGCCGGAAAACAAAGTGATTGGCGGCCTAACCCATTTGAAGGTGCTCCAATAGGCTGGAGTAAACAAAGATAGTTCGAAAAAGATATGCTGACGGTCAAGTGACCGGTATTTTTCTAGGGAAATTTACAGGGCGGGACACTGGCCTCAAACAATTTGGGATTTGTTCGAATTACCACTCTATTCTCCCAAACCGGAATCCGTAAACACTCTAGTATTCCAACATGGCTTTGGCTTTTGCTAACGTAAGTGGGTAGGTAATGGAGGTGTTCTTCAAATAGGAATGCAAAGTATTCAACGCTTATGAATTCTTGATTTAAAGAGTTTCCTTTAAAGCGTTGGGGAAAACATATGCCTGTATTCATGTTATATTATAGACTAGGATTTGATTATGAGCTCTCCACACTTAAAATTATAAAAAGTTTTAGTGCAACGATTTTTATGCAACGATAATGATTAGTTGAGGTAATAATTTTCAGAATTTATAAATAGTTTTCAAATTTTGCAAACGGTTTACTCATAGGAAATATAAGGCTTAAGGGTTAAGTACAACATGATGATTTTTAACTCTTTTAAAAAAACATCTTTTGAAGTTTTAACAGAATATTAAGAACATTAACTTTTGCTTTCGGCATAGAAATTGCTTAATGATTAAGTAGCTAGCTTTAGTGTGTTCCCATAATAT
>JAENYQ010000143.1 GCA_016841675.1 Desulfotomaculum sp. | reverse complement strand
TGTAACAGGATTCGTTTATCGTGGTGCGGGCGCGCGTGAAAAATTGTTATGAATACAACGAAGTGCAGAACATTGTCTTTTAGCCTGTCATTACTATGAATACAAGAATCCTGTCATTCTGAACGCAGTGAAGAATCTAAAGATCAGATCCTTCGCTACGCTCAGGATGACATACTTAACTATTAACATGAATACAGCACGGTAAGTTATATTCGTTTATCGTGGTGCGGGTACGCGTGGTAATTCTGAGCGCAGCGAAGAATCTTAAAGCCCAGATCCTTCGCTGCGCTCAGGATGACAACACTAAGGACTTTGCTAGCGCTCAGGATGACAGCTTCTACCCAATTTCTTCGTCGGTCAGGTAGCAGGCGGGGTCGGAAGCCCAGAAATCATCGTATACTGCTTCGGCCCGGGCCCGGAAGTTGCCGTTGCACATGGCCAGCCAGTGGCAGGAGGCGCAGCGCCCGGTAAGCAGGGGCTTGCGGTCTTTTAGACCACGCAGTATGGGATGGTCGGTGTTTTGCCAGATTTTGGCGAAGGGCTTTTCCCTTATGTTACCTAGCAGATGGTTACGGGTAAACTGGTCGGGATTCACGTTGCCGGCCCAGTCCACCGCCCCGATGGCTACTCCGGAGCGATTGCCCCCGTTCATCAGCAGCAATTCGCGTACTCGCTCAGCCCGCTGGGGATCCGATTTAAGCAGCGACAGGTAAATGTAGACCCCGTCGGCATGATTGTCTACGGTCAGAATCTCCTTGTTTAAACCGCGCTGGTGAAAATCCATTGTTTTTTCAATAATCAAATCCATGGCAGCCCGGGTTTCGGTGTGGGTAATGTCTTCGTTGCGCATTTGGCTGCCCCGACCACTATAAACCAAATGGTAAAAGCAAACCCTGGGGATGTCTTCGGCTTCGATTAATTTAAAAATATCAGTCATTTGGTGGTAGTTGTGCCGATTGATGGTGAAACGCAGCCCCACTCGCTGATCAATGGCCCGGCAGGAGCGGATGCCTGCCAGGGCGGCGTCAAAAGCGCCTTTACGGCCCCGGAACCGGTCGTTGTCCGCACCGATACCGTCCAGACTGATGCCTACGTAACTGATACCCAGCTTTTTAATATCCCGGGCAACGTCACGGGTGATCAAGGTACCGTTGGTGGATAATGTGGCCCGGATACCCTTACCCCTGGCATACTCGGCCAGGTTAAAAAAATCTTCCCTAATTAAGGGTTCGCCGCCGGAAAAGAGGATTACCGGCACCTTGAAATCGGCCAAACTATCGATAAATTTTTTTGCTTCTTTAGTGGTCAGTTGTTCCGGATCAACCCGCTCATCTGAACCGGCGTAGCAGTGCAGGCAGCGCAGGTTGCAGGTACGGGTCATATTCCATACCACCACCGGACCGTGTCCTGCAGTGGTGCCGTGTTGCTGGGCGCCCGAGTCCGCCTTGTAACGGAGCGAGTCGCCGAAAAACTTGGCTCCGCAGAGTAGTCTGCTAACGCTAATCATGTCCATTCTCCTTGTTGTAGTCCAAGATGGCTTGCAGTAAGCCGTCAATAGTGTATTCCTTGGCTTGTATGTGTACCATTAAGCCCAGTTCGTGGGCCGTTTGGGCTGTAATGGGGCCGATGCAGGCCACCAGAGCGCGGCCGATAAGTTCCGGCACGTTGCCCGGGCCCAGCAGTTCCACAAAATTACGTACCGTGGAGGAACTGGTAAACGTAATCATATCTATGTCGCCGTCGTTCAGCATCTGGGTTATCAGCGGAGCGTTGCCCCGGCCGGCCACAGTGCGGTAAGCTGTTACCTCATCTACCCGGGCGCCCAGTGCGGCCAAACCTACGGGCAGTGCCCCCCTGGCAATGTCAGCCCGGGGCAGCAGCACCCGGTCGTCGGGTTTAATTAAATCACGCAGGCCGCTGACTATTTCCTCGGCCCGGTACTCGCCGGGGACGTAATCCACCCGCAGCGCCAGGTCATGCAATGACTTGCGGGTCTGGGGGCCAATGGCGCAAATCTTGACTCCGTGCAGATCCCGGATGTCCCGTCCCAAGTGGCGCAGCCGGTTGAAGAAGTATTTAACCCCGTTGACGCTGGTAAAGATAAGCCACTGGTATTCTGAAACGCGGCCAATGGCCTCGTCCATCGGTGCATAGTCCAGGGGTTCGTTAATGCTGATGGTGGGGAACTCCACGGGCTCGCCGCCCAGGCGTTCGATGGACCGGGACAGTGCGCTGGCCTGCTCTCGGGAGCGGGTGACCAATATGCGCTTGCCAAACAGCGGCTTATCCTCGAACCAACGCAGCCGTTCCCGCAGTTTAACCACTTCACCGACCACAATAATAGCCGGGTTTTTAAAATTAGCCTCCTGGGCCAGCCCGGCAATGTTGGCCAGGTTTCCTACCAGGGTCCGCTGTTCCGGGCGGGTACCCCAGCGAATTAGAGCCACCGGGGTTTGCGGGTCACGTCCGTGTTCAATCAGCTTGCTGCTAATGGCGGGTAGGTTGCCCATACCCATCAGAAACACCAGAGTGCCGGCGCCGGTGGCGATTTTAGACCACTGGATGCTGGAATCTTCTTTGTCCGGATCCTCGTTGCCGGTGATAATGGCCAGGGTGGAGGTGTGGCTCCGATGGGTTACCGGTATTCCGGCGTAAGCCGGTACCGCGATGGCCGAGGTAATACCGGGCACCACCTCGAAGGGAATGCCGTGCCGGACCAACTCCTCGGCTTCCTCGCCGCCACGTCCAAAGACAAAGGGATCGCCGCCTTTTAACCGGGCTACGATGTGGCCCCGGGAGGCCTCTTCTACCAGTAGGTGGTTGATTTCCTCCTGGGTCAGTGTGTGCCGGTCCGGCCCCTTGCCCACATAAATACAGCGGGCGTCCGGGCGGCTATGTTCCAAGAGCCGGGGCCCGGCCAGGCGGTCATAGACCACTACGTCGGCTATTTTAATGCATTCCAAACCTTTTACGGTAATCAGGCCCG
Source organism: Desulfotomaculum sp. (assembly GCA_016841675.1). Classification (GTDB taxonomy): domain Bacteria; phylum Bacillota; class Desulfotomaculia; order Desulfotomaculales; family Desulfallaceae; genus BRH-c8a. The sequence goes on along the minus strand of JAENYQ010000143.1, from coordinate 1,318 downwards.
GGTCACCCGGCCCGGCGCCGATCAGGTAAACCAGCCCTTGCTTAGTAGTTGTTGTTTTAGTCATTAATACCATACTCCTGTCTCGCCCGGAACAAAATGTCGCCTGCGCCCTGATCTAGTAAAATTTTGGCCAGCCGGTTACCTAACCCGGCGGCCTCATCTGCCGGCCCGGTCACGGCGTGGCGCACGGCATTGGTGCCGTCCAGCCCGGCCACTATACCTTCCAGTTGCAGAGTACCGTTTTCCACCCGGCCCAGCGCCCCGATGGGCACCTGGCATCCGCCTTCCAGGCGTTTTAAGAAAGCCCTTTCGGCCTTGATGGCTGTTCGGGATGGTTCGTGATCCACAGCCGCAATTAGTTCTCGGATTGCGACGTCATTAGCGCGTACTTCAATGCCTAGTGAACCCTGACCCACCGCCGGCAGGCAAATTTCATAGGGGATATACTGGGAGATCATATCTTCGAAGCCTAATCTTTTAATCCCGGCATAAGCCAGCACGATGGCGTCCAGTTCCTGCTCTTTAAACTTGCGCAGCCGGGTGTTTAAGTTGCCCCGGATGTCTACCATCTGCAGGTCGGGGCGGTAATGCAGCAATTGCGCCCGGCGGCGCAGGCTGCTCGTGCCGATGCGGGCTCCCTGGCGTAGGTTGTCCAGGTCTGCACCGTTACGGGATATCAGTACGTCGCCGGGTTGTTCCCGCTGGCACACCGCGCCGATTACCAGCCCGTCGGGCAGCCCGGTGGGCAGGTCCTTCATACTGTGTACTGCCAAATCTATAGTGTCACTTAACAGGGCTACTTCCAATTCCTTGGTGAACAGCCCTTTATCGCCTATTTTAGCCAGGGCCACTTCCAAGATGTGGTCGCCCTTGGTTTTCATACCCGCAATGCGGATGCTTTGTTCCGGATAGGCCCGGCGCAGCGCTTGAGCTACCCACCGGGATTGCCACATGGCCAGGTCGCTGTCTCGCGACCCGATGATTATTTCTTTTGGCATGTTGGCCTCCACTCCAATATTACTGCGTTGTACAAAGAATGCCCATTCTAGCCAGAAAATAATTTTATCGTTGCATCCTGAGCGTTAGCGAAGGAACTAGATTCTTCGCTGCGCTTAGAACTATCACGCGTACCCGCACCACAATAAACGAATACAACCTACCTTCGTCCAGATTACGCTTGTCATCCTGAGCGTAGCGAAGGATCTGGGCTTTAAGATTCTTCGCTACGCTCAGAATGACAGGCTTAATGACAAGGTTTTTCACTTGTTGTATTCATAGCAATTTTTCACGCGCGCCCGCACCACGATAAACGAATCCT
>JAENYQ010000142.1 GCA_016841675.1 Desulfotomaculum sp. | reverse complement strand
AAAGGGGACAGGCTGCTTTTTTCGGTTTTGGAAAAAAGATGCCTGTCCCCTTTTTAGTATACTCAAGAACAAAGTAAAAAGCCTTAAAGACAAGACCCTCCGCCACGCTCAGACTGACAAAATTGTCTACCAACCACCCAATACACCACCATACCCACAGCGGCCCCGGCGCTATCAATCAATACATCCTTAATTTGCCCACCTCTGCCGGGGACAAATAACTGATGCACCTCATCTGAAATAGCAAAAAGAACACAAATCCCCAATGTCATAACAACGCACCGGTAACCGTATACCCCACTTTTCCTCAATGCATGTAGCACCAATAACCCCAACCCCAAATAAGCAAAAAAGTGGGCATTCTTGCGCACTATATGATTAAAGCCTGCTATATCAAAATCTGCCCCTGGAGCAACTTTCTCCAAGGTTTTTACAATAACCTCTGTTATCCCTGTACTTAACTGATTAGACTGCTCGGCCACCTGGGATGACAGGCTGAAAATGCCCGCCATCCAAAGAAGCACAGCTGCCCAGGAAAGAAATTTAATCATTTATATAGTTCCTTCTATTTAACTATGCCAACTTAATTGCCCTATGCACCATCTTAATATTATTTGTAAATGTCAGACAAGGGGACAGGGACTTGTCTGTTGTATATATTACATCCTGGCGGCTTCCACGTTTACTTTAACTGTTTCTTTACCGTAGGTGCCGAATAAAGCAACCGCCAAAAGGAGCAGGCCGGCAGTAAGGTAAAAGGGCAGCGTTAACCCGGCGACATCTTTTAAATACCCACATAAAAGCGGCCCAATCACCAAACCTGCATCACTAATAGCCCTAAACGTTGCCAAAGTACTTTCATAATCATCTTGTAATGCTATGTCGGACACATAAGCGGTAGGTATAGGCGAGCCAATCCCCCGACCCAAACCGAGAATAAGGGCGCAAAACAAAAAACCCCAGTAACTGCTGCTGTAAACAAACATAATCAGCCCCACAACGGTAATCACTCCACCGGGAATAATTAATCTTTTGCGTCCCAGCTTATCGGAGAGACTGCCGGCCAGCGGGGTAAGAAACATCTGGATAATCGCTATCAACGTCAGCCCCAAACCCACCTGCCCCTCGCTTAAAGACAGGTTTTCATAACCAACCAGCGGTATCAGCGTGGACTGGGTGCCGCCAATGGTCACCAGGGTAAACATAGCAACCAGAGAGATCAGTATAAAATTGTAATTATGCAATAAACTTGCGCTTTTTTGCTGCTGGGCCCGCGCAGGCGTCCTTTTAGCCGCCCCCCGAAGATGTTTGGCCGAGGTTTCCGGAACCCGAAAAAAAGCCCAGATAGTTGATATTAACGCCAGCGCGGCATAACAATAAAACACCGGCCGGTACCCCAAATATTCCCCCACAAGACCGCCAAAAGTCGGGCCTATACTGGCTCCAATCAAAGCTGCCGTCCAAAAATAACTGATGTATAAACCCCGGGTGGAAGGCTTGCTCATTTCCGTCAGCGCAATCAGCGCAGTTACACTATAGCCGGCGGCCGCCGCCCCCTGCAGCACCCGCCATACAATCAGCTGCCAGTATTCCGTAGTCAAACCGCAGCCCAGGGCGCTGATGAAAACCACCGCCGGAGCTCCCACCAGCAGTAAACGCCGGCCGAAGCGTTTGGTTAACTTCCCCACCGGTATATTCATAACCGCCCGGGCAATTCCAAAAGCGGTTAATGTTAAACCTACGGCCACCCCGATGTTACTTTTCTCCACACCAAGCGATTCAATAAATTTGGGTAAAATGGGGGCAATAAAGCTAAACCCCATCATTAAAAATATCTCCCCTATACAGAGGAGAAGCACAATCTCGTTAGACCAAACACCCTTTGAGTTGGTATGTGGTTTTGTCCTGTCACCCGCGTTGGACAAACAATGCTCACCTTACTTTTATCAAATCTGCAATTTACTAATAATTATACCACATGATTATTCGGAAAGAAGGATTAATTCAGGTGCTTTTGGGATATGCTTTTTAGCACTATGGGGAATATTAATCCAAGCATGGATGGACTCGTCTACGCTGGATACTTGATATTGCCAAATTTTTAGAACAGCAAGTCCAGATCCTTCGCTGCGCTCAGGATGAAATATTAAAGAGTTATCCTTCTTTAAACCCAGCTGATATTAATGCGGCTCTTGCTTATGCGGCCCTTCTTGCAAAAGAACGTCATATCGCCCTATAGGTAGAATTAAAATGAAATTTAAATTGATGAGAATTTACCCATTGCTGTAGCTAATGTATTAGCTACAGCAGGTCATGATACTGAATCTGTTTTAACTCAGAAGGTCTTGAGGGGGTTCCAGATAGACAACTAATTACTATATGTAAAAGGAAACAGCGTATCCTAATTACTTTAGATTATGACTTTTCAAATATTTTAATCTATCCTCCTGAAAAGTATGCCAGGTCTAATTTTTTAAAGAATTACTGATTGGCACTTTTGGGGTTTTATGGGGGACAAGCGCGAAGTTTAGTGCAAATAATTTGTTGGAGGTGGTAGGATGAGTATGGAACCCCCACAAAATGAATTAAGAGATAAAGAGTTTTACAAGCCAACTGGCCGGGTTGGGGAAACACCTGTGGAAAAATGGCGTTGAGACACTAAAAAAGGAGCGCGCCAGAGAATGGGGAGTATAGAGCAGTTAATCCGGGATGTCGAAAAAGTCGCGCTTGATACCAACATTATTATTTTTCAAGGATACTCTGATTTATGCAATAATTAACGAAAAAAGAAGAAAAACCTTACGCAATCGCGTCAAGCAAGTGGCTTAGGTGTCTAAAACTTTTGACTGTCAAGTTATTAACTTATTGCTGATGAAAAAACACCTTTGGTTGAAATGGTTAAACAGAAGGTGTTTTTTTATTTTCATAGGCTTATTTTTTTGAAATGGCTCAGTCGATATGTAGTACCTGATCAGCTTTATTAAGCCTCATTGTGTAGAAAACAACTCGCGTAAATAATCCCTGCGACCGTGTAATATTCGGTGTATAATAATGACATGTTCAATTATTCTGTAAAAAACAAGATATGGCTGAATAATGATAAAGCGATATCCACTATTAACAAGGGTATATTCTTCATCCGATAATACCGAGCCCATATTGGGAAAGTCGGCCAGCTTGGATACTCCCGTGTTTATTCTTTCCAACAAAGATTCTGCGGCTGCAACATTATCCTCCGATATGTATGAAAAAATCTCATCCATATCATCAACTGCCATCGGAGTGTATTTAATTTTATTCTTTTGCGGCATTAATCTTCCTCCGCATTCTGGCCATGACTTCATCATGTTCAATCAATTGTTCACCCTCGGCAATCTGCTTTTCGGCAACCAGTAACTTGGATTGCAATTTGATGCGGGCTTCCATGCGTCGAAATGCCTCATGACTCATGACAACCAGGTCGGCTTCCCCATTACGCGTAAGTATCACTGGCTCGTCGAGCTCATGGCAAAGCTTTGAAAAGCCGTTATAGTCCTGTCGGATTGTTGTTGAAGGCTTAATATGCATTATTTAGACCTCCTCATATGACATTATTATAACTATATTCTAGCATATTTATGATACTATCGGGTAAAAAATTAGTGTGGGGATCAGTATGGCTATCATCCACGCCAAGCTGGCTTCGGATTACCAAAAACCGGGTGGGTTCACGGTGATCCCGCAGGAAAAAGTTTGCTACGGTGAAGAGGTTGTCAAAGTGGCCAGTTTGCTTGAGAAACGCGATGTCCATTCTCTTAAAAAAAATATGAAGCTGGATTCTGTTATTCTTTTTGGTTCTTATGCAAATACTATCTTGCCCTTATGAATGGATTTCTTGCTCCCGTTTACAGCCCCACTCTCCACCAAACCTATAATGTCTTCGAAGTTTGACGGCACAAATGTTGCGTATCCTTCATTAACTAGATCTCTCACAGCATCTGTGACAAAGAAGGATTCAATGAAAATATGAGGAGCAAAGGATGAATCCATCGGCCAGGCGGTAAAGCTCGGCATCGCTCCAGGCGTTTTTGTTGCTGCGCCAGCGTCCGGTGTTGAATAACCTGATCCGCTCCCGAAGTGACTCATCGGGCAGTTCCGAGCGGTAGGACCCTACCGTCGCTGCGCCCGCTGTTATACCGTGCGACTGCCCGTCCCATAAATGTAGCGGTAATTAATTACACCGCAATTCCCGTGGATAGCGGCATAACACCGCCCGGCGCTTTCCCGGGCCAGATGAATTTTCCCCATCGGCCGCAAATTGGCAATTAACTGATTCACGTTTACCCAGGCAC
>JAENYQ010000141.1 GCA_016841675.1 Desulfotomaculum sp. | reverse complement strand
TCACGGTAGAACAAGCGATTTTATTGGCTAAAACTCAAGGTTACCGTATTAAGGCAGCTTCTTGATTTCTTGCTGATCCATAACTTTTTTTAAGTCATCACAGATGGCTTATTTGTTATACTCATTTACTTCACAGGTAATTTTAGCAACTATTCCAGACTTTCAGCTACTCATTCTTTCTGCGATAAGTTCGATCTCTGCTTCAGACAACCGCTCTAAAGTCCATCCGAGTGCAAATTTAGCAGTTTCTGATTTGGGCAACTTATCTTTAGTCAGATCGCGGATTCTAACTCGTGCAGGCAAAGCTGCCCCTTCACCGACAAAGATGGCCTCCTGCTGGGCTAGGTTTGGTAATGCCTTGGTCATACCTGACAAACCATCTGGGAGAAAACGGGAAACGTGCTGCTGGTCTGCGGCATTCGTCAATCTTAAGACTAACCAAGTCCCACATTGAGAAATTACAGTGCTCTCCACATCAGCGGGGCGCTGGCTCACTAACATCAATCCGATACCGTATTTTCGACCCTCACGGGCAATTCGCCTGATAGATGACTGAGCAGCAGCATACTCAGCTTCTCCTCTGTCTGGAACATAGCGATGCGCTTCTTCACATACCAAGACAACCGGATCACGTTTCCGCTCTTCTGCTGTCTGATATACTTTATATTGGAATAGTAGCCGCGCCAACATTGCGGATAGTGGCCCTGCAACCTCATTCGGTAAACCAGAGATATCCAAGACTCTAATGTCTCTACTACTACCGTTTTCATCCAAAATATTACCGACCAACTGTCCTATAATATTGCCGAGCGAGGGACTCGTTCCCGTCCACTCATTCATTAAAAACCTAATACGTGGATCACGACGAAGCACTGATAGCTTGTCCAGTATTGATTTGAAGCTCTTGGAAAAATCTCCAGGTGGTATTCTTTCCAACTGTGAATTTTTGTTCGTTCGAGCCGCCTGCAAATACACTATATGATTATAGAACTCATCCAAACCAAACGGACGTGGCTTATCTCGATCAAAATTTATCAATTGTTCCTCTGTAACACCTTCTTTTGGTCGTGGCTCATCATGATCCTTCCCGTCTGAAGGGACTGCGCTACCGTACTCTGTAGGCGATGGATTGACAAGGTCGCTTGCTACCATTCGAGCGTAGGTGATAGCTTTGTAAACAATGTTGTTTTGAGAAGTTGCTTCCTGCTCCGTTTTGCCGATCACGAGCATCCGGAACTCGTCTGCTGACATCAACCAGTATGGAAGGACAATAGGTGTTCCTTCTGTTTCCGCCGTACCAAGGGGGTTGTAAGCTCGATAAACCTCGGCTCGTTCACCAAAGGCATGTCCATATTCGCCATGTGGATCTATGATGACAATTCTTGGATGGCAACTACGTTCGGGATCTGCTTTATGCTCAAGCATACTATGAAGCAACGCAGCGACAGCCCCTGATTTTCCCGATCCCGTTGAGCCCAGGACTGCGCAATGCATTCCAAGCATTTTATCTACATTTGCCCGGCAGAGCGCGTTATCCGCTCCTACGTAGTGCGCAAAGGGGACAAGGGGATTATAACCATCCGTGCGTTGTTGGCCCTCGGCTGCGCTGTAGAGATTTACTACCTCTTTCCTCGTGAGTAAGAAGACGCCTTGACGTGGTAGTGGGTAGGTGGTAACACCACGAACAAACTGCAACTTCCCCTCAGTCGCATTCCAAAATCCTTCTGCGAAAAGTTCGACCTCCATGAGTCGCTGATCCGCTTCAGGAGGAATTGGTTTAGCTATTTCAAGCAATTCCTCTGAGCGCATGCGGAGCAAGGTCACGAACCCGAATACTAGGCGACGTCCAAAATGAACCTTAACGATGCTACCTATCTGACCGATCGGGTAAACGCGGCCGTCGTGAGTCCGGGTCAACTCCGTGACATCTCCCGAAAGTTCGACACGAATAGTTGTACCAGAAACTTCAATGATGTGACCAATCCTTAGGTCACTGATAAGTTCAAAAGCTTTCATATTACACAAGCCTCCGCACCGCTATTTAAGATTTTCGTTACACCATCAAGCTTCCACCAATCCAACTTCCTTCCGTCAGATGGTGGGAAGAAGGGACCTTGATCACCAACATATAGTCCATCAGTAGTGATGATATACAGTCGATTGGCCCACGGAAGAGTTCTCCATCTATTTAAAACAGTATTTAGATTCTGAGAAAATGCTAAGATCGTGGTCTTGTTTTCAGGGTTCTTTAGAGCCAGTTCTATCTCCTGATTAATGTGATCATCACCAAAGCTATACCCGCAAGTCGCAAGAACGTTTTCCGTGCCCGTTCCCAATGTTCGGCGGAACAAATCGAACTGAGCGGCAAATGGGTCACGTTGTGTAGCTAGATATTTGGTTGCCTGAGGGTAAATCAGCACTCGTGATGATTTGTCCGGATATAGGTCTCCATCCCTTACACGCCAAACTCGGTCATCATCACCTAGATGCCAGTCAATCGATCCGTGAAGTTTGATAACGTGAGCACGGTATCCTGAGTCAGGTTCATTTTCACCGTAATGGTAACTTCGATAGGCAACAGCACCTCCCGAAAAACCATCCCAATAAGAAAAGCAGCATAAAGAAAGTGCATCCTCTAGTAGCGTATCATAGTTTGTAGTAAACAGCCTGACAGCACGCCTTCGTTCCGCAATGCCTGCTTGACTGCGGTTAAATAGGGCATAAACGAAATTTCGATGCCAGTCAACCTTAACAATAGGATCCCCTTGCAATCCAATCCGCTCTGGCTCACCACCACATGCGGGTTTGTACCCCCAGCGAATTGTCTCCGAAATCCATTTCAAAATCTTTGCGTGCAAATCACCTATCGCATCGATTTCCAAAGCATTGGCACCAATAATAACCTTCTTTTCCTTTGAGCGTTCTGCGATGGTGGAGTAATCTCCAAGGTGACTTAGGATATGCTCAATATGTGAGTCGTCCGGGAGCTGTGTCTTTACCTCTTCAAGAACATTCTTTGCCAGCTCATCCACATCTTCGCCGGCCATCGCAAAAATCCGCGAAGTTAGAGACCCCATCAAAGGGATACCTGCATCCAAGCTGATGCCTGCACCGAATAGCCAAGCTTGGTTACTTGCAGCTAACATTTCATCGAGTTGCTTAAGGCTATCGCCGCCTATAGTATCCATGTTCAAAAACCCCTTCAATTTATTATTAATTAGTTGAATCCCTTTCTAGAAGAACTATCACGAGCTTCTTTCTCTTTCCTGTGAGTAGACAATTTCCTGGGAAATGTTCGTTTGGAAATAAATTAGTGCCTGTCCCTTAATCTTATTAACTATTTTTACCGCCACCGTCGGCTCCCCGTCGGCTTTATCCCAAAATGCGCCTACAAAAACAACAAGGGATCCTCATTTATGTCGAGAATCCCTTGTTGTTTATATATCTGGCGGAGAGATAGGGATTCGAACCCTAGAGACCGCTACTAACAGTCTACTCGATTTCGAGTCGAGCGCCTTCGACCAGCTCGGCCATCTCTCCTTGCCTATATTGAATTATTATACCTGGTCTAACGAGCAATAACTATTCGAAAAAGTTTCCTTACCGGCATTCTTACTTCTCTTTGTCCCGTTCCCGCAGTTCCCTGAAAAACCGCTTGATAATACCAGCGCATTCTTCTTCCAGCACTCCTGAAACCACGCCCACCTGGTGATTGAACCGCGGTTCCCGCAACACGTCCATGATGGAGTCTACCGCACCAGCCTTGGGATCTGCCGCACCATAAACCACTGTTTGAACCCGAAACTGAATCATCGCTCCGGCGCACATTGGACAGGGCTCTACAGTAGCGTAAACGGTGGCCCCGCTAAGCCGCCAGTCCCCGATATGGCGGGCCGCTTCCCGCATAGCCACTATCTCTGCATGGGCAGTACTGTCCAGCAAGGTTTCCCGCAGGTTATGTCCCCGGCCAATTATTTGGTCGTCCAAGACTACCACCGCCCCAATGGGTACCTCGCCCAATGCATAAGCCTTTTCGGCCTCGGCCAGCGCCTCGCGCATATACCCGGCATGATCCACCGGTAACTCTCCTTTTACGGGTTGATCGGTACTTTGTGTATATTAATACTTTACCCGCAAAAAATAGTATAACACAACAGGGTACCAGTATTCAACAGATTATTCTTCCCAACATACCACGAGTTTAAACTCCGTGTTCCGTACGTCAATAATTAACTTGTCGTCGATTATTAATGTACCAAAATTTATAAACAGCGAAAATAGGTATGTAGCATGCGTGATCGGTTTACCAGAAATGAAAATTATTGGTACTTTATGCCTGGGA
>JAENYQ010000140.1 GCA_016841675.1 Desulfotomaculum sp. | reverse complement strand
TTTCTTGCTGTGCTGATCAATATCTTTTTTAAGTCATCAACAGATGGCTTATTTGTTATGTCCATTTACTTTACAGGTAATCCAAGCTAACTATTTCAGACTTAATCACCTTCCAAATGGGCAATCCATCTTTATTTCATTTTTTGTATTTTATCTTACAACTTATTTATTGGCAATATTTAGGGCGGAGTGGCCGGATATCGGGGGACGGCTAACGTTATCCACTTTGTTTAAATACCATTACAACCCGACTGAACTAGCGGTGGAAAAACTGCAGAACCGGATCCACCTGGTAGAGGAAGACCTTGCCAAGCCAGCAAAAGTGGGTGATATTTTTGCCAAATTGGTTACGGAGATGGATGAAGTAAACGGCGTATTCGCACTGCGCAGCAAAAAGCTGCTGCCATACCGGGACGGGTCAGGGTACTTTTTGGTACTTAACCTGGCGGATAAAACCGGCCAGGTGGAAGGCCGGGTGTGGGAGCGGGCCGAGGAAGTTAGCAATTGCTGCCAGGCCGGCGATGTAATCAGGGTAACCGGTCGGGCAGCTGAGTATAAAGGGACTATCCAGCTAAATATTACCGAGGTGGAAAAATGCCCGGATGGTGAGGTGGTTCCGGAAATGTTTATCCCGTCCACCGGGATACCTGTAGGGAAGGTCTAGGAAGCCTGGCTTAATATCGCCTCTTCCATCGACAACCAGCATTTAAAGCAGCTGCTGACGCTGATGGCCGACGACCACAACCTGCTGCAATGCTTGGCCACAAGCTCCGCCGCCAAGCGTAATCACCATGCCAAGCTGGGTGGGCTTTGGGAACATAGCCAGGGTATGGTTAAGGCTGCCGAGGGGGTAGCGGCTGCTTATCCGCAAGTTGACCGGGATCTGCTAATCACAGGGGCCCTGCTGCACGATATCGGCAAAATTGAAGAATTACAGGCTCGGGCGGATATTGATTATACCGATGCGGGAAGGCTCCTGGGGCATATTGTTTTGGGGGTGGAAATCGTAAGCTGCTATATGGCCAAAGTGCCCGGCTTCCCCGAAACTTTGCGCCTCAAGTTATTACACATGATTGTCAGCCATCACGGCCAGTACGAGTGGCAGTCCCCCAAAAGGCCCAAGTTCCTCGAAGCGATTATCCTACACCAGCTGGACATGATGGACGCCCAGGTGGATATGTTCACCGAAGCTGCAGCCGGCAGGGATGATAATGAAGATAACTGGACCGGCTGGGCCAGGGGGTTGGATAGATATGTTTTCTGTGGTTAATTAAGATACATTTGGCAGGTATTACTAATGTATCGGCGAAATTTTCATTATACATACATTATCTCTGAGATTACTTCAGAAAGCGGTTTAAGGAGGGCGATTAATGAACTGCGTTTTTTGCAAGAAGCCGGAAACCGAAATTGTAGCCGAAAACGATTTGGCCCTGGCCTTTTGCCATCACGGGGGATTGTTTAAAATAACGTCAGCTGTCGGATTACTGAGTTAGCCGAATGTAAATAGTATTAATGTGTCAAGACCGCCGGTCCTTTAATGGAAGTATTGTAGTATTCGGCTTTTTATTAAGGCAAATTGGAGAGCTAATAATGGGAAACACTGATAAGTTTGAAATGATCGCTAATATATATGACACTTCTGAAAGAATCCAAATTGCAAAGGTATCATCAGCTGCCATTCGTGAATATTTAGTTGACGCCAAAAGTAAGCATGCTATTGATTTTGGTTGTGGAACTGGTCTTGTGGGAATGAACTTGTTAAATGATTTTAATTCTATGCTTTTTCTAGATACATCGCAAAATATGATTAATCAAATGAAACAAAAAATGGCTGACTTTAATATTCGGAATGTAGATACATTATGCTTTGATTTCGAAAAGGAAGGTCGATCGGATTTACATGCTGACTATATTTTTATGGCTCAGGTACTACTCCATATTAATGATGTTGAGTTAGTTTTATCAAAATTATATGATGTTCTAAATGTGGGAGGGCATTTATTAATCGTAGATTTTAATAAAAATGAAAAAATAGTTTCAGATATGGTTCATAACGGATTTGATCAAGTAAAGCTAAACGATATTATGGCTAAAATAGGGTACAGGGATATTCAATCCAAAACTTTTTATTCTGGAAGTAAAATATTCATGGGACATGATGCATCTATGTTTATTCTTGATTCACAAAAATAAACTTCAAGACGGAAATTTTTAAATTCCGTATCTAGACTTGAGATTATTACAATAAAATAGAAAATTAGCAAATCATAATAGATGCACTAAGTGCTAGGATAATCTGAAAGACCTGCCCGGTCTTCCAAGTTAACACACCTATACATCCCGATTACCAACCCAAAGACTCATATATGAAATGGCATTTTAGAGAGGTCTTTAGGGGACCGGGAAGGTATCAGGTCGGTTAAAACGGTTCGGTGCTTTCATGCTTTTTACAGTTACCTAATAAAATAAGGTGTTAAAATGCTAAAATCAGGTATTTATGTACGCTAAATGAAGCAATCTGTGGTTGGTTAACTGCAGTACCGGTGTAAGAAAGGAGCCAGTATATTTATGTTTAATACCAAAAGTGACCAAGGATACATAGCAGTTGTTGACGGTGTTAAGAGAAAGACACTTGTTCATGGTGAAAAGACATTGATGACCGAATTTCTTTTGGAAAAAGGCAAAACTTTGCCTAATCACAGCCACTCGCAGGAACAAACAGGCTACTTGGTTTCCGGGAAGATCATGCTGTTTATTGCAGGTGAGGAATTTGAGGTTAATCCAGGGGACAGTTGGGTTATCCCCGGGGATGCGGAACATTCCGCAAAAGTCATTGAAGAATCCGTAGCGGTAGAAGTCTTTGCCCCGGTGCGGGGTGATTATCTTCCGTAATATAGCAAATATCTAAACGCGAAAATAACCCAGTGCAAATATTAATTAATTTGTGCCCCTTGGTATTATAGCACTGGTCCTCAGGTACAGCTATGAAGTTTTAGTCGACACTAGATCGTGAGATAGAAGTTCTTACTGTATGCCTTTACAGACATCGTGCGGTGGGGAATAAAGCGGAAAACGAAAGGGATTGACACTTTATGACAAACGAGCGCGTGTACAAGATGGCGTTTTCAAGAGTCTACCCGCTACTCGTCCAAAAGGCGGAGCGCAAAGGGCGCACCAAGGCCGAGGTTGATGCTGTGATTTGTTGGCTGACGGGGTATGATGATTCTGGCTTGCAAGCGCAAATTGTGAGGAATATCGATTACGAAACCTTCTTTAGCGAAGCCCCGCAGATAAACCCGAGCGCCGCCAAAATTTCAGGTGTGATTTGTGGGCATCGCGTCGAGGAAATCAAAGACCCGCTCATGCAGAAAATCAGGTGGCTTGACAAACTAGTGGACGAATTGGCAAAAGGCAAGCCAATGCCCGGATAATCTGGAAGACCTGCCGGTCTTCCAAATTATCCTAAAACTCAAAGGGGTCTGACCCTCGCCGCGTTATGTTAGCATCTGGAAAAACGGGGATCAAAGGGCACCGCATAAACCGCTCTTGATTTTGTATGATTCTGTATGCCCTTGGCTGGCTGCAAACTGGTGGCTCAAGGTTAAATAAATCGATAATTTACTTTTAATTAAGCATTTACACTTTTACCTTTATTAATTATTTCATCATGTAAAAACTGGCCAGGACTAACTTTTTTATATTCTTCGGTAGAATAGGGTCTGGGTGAAATGTCTAAGTCAACAGTTTCACTAATTTTTTTTAGCATCACAGCTTCTTCCAAGTAATCTTGGCCAAAATCAGGTGAAATTATTGCAATGTCAATATCACTATCTTTGTTTTCTTGACCACGGGCATAAGAACCAAAAAGTATAGCTTTTTCAACCCGAATTTTTTTTGCTTTTAGGGCATTAATATATTCTTTTATTATTACCTCAACTTGTTTTTTAGCCATTCAATGACCCCCTTTGTTGCTGCCAGTAATTCTCCCGTATATTCATGTGTGCATTTTAATTCTAAATCTTTTCTTTTATCTGGGTATCTTGTCTCAAGGTAGTATATTGAAAGGCGGCGTAATAGATCTTGGCTTTTATCATCTATTTCGTATACCGCCAGGTACAGCAGGAATCACCCGGGATTCTATTGCCCTGATTGACCAATTGCGGGCAGTGGATGTGCAACGGGTGCAGTCTTATTTTGGTTGCTTGGAGAAAGAGATTTTTAATCCGATTAGAAGAAATATACTTCGTTTATTATGGAGATAGTTTTGCAGTTGAATAACTGCTGAGCGCAGCGAAGAATCTTAAAACCCAGATCCTTCGCTGCGCTCAGGATGACAAGAAATAACAACCGGTAAGCTGTATTCGTTTATCGTGGTGCGGGT
>JAENYQ010000139.1 GCA_016841675.1 Desulfotomaculum sp. | reverse complement strand
TTACACTGCTTGATAAAATTACCCATTTCATCACTTTATCAGCGTTACGGGACTTTTTATTATGCCCTGCTTTTTATCAACATTAATTGGGATTTATATTCTTATTAAACTTTCAAACAGCTAAGGGATGTTCACCTGCCTTTCATTTTTTTATATAACATTCCCAATAGCTGTAATCTTTTATTTATCAATTAATTAGCAATTCAATTGCTTAAAATATTAGGCAAGAATAACGCTACCTGTGGAAAAACCATTAGAATGACAATACAAATTACTATTGCCACCAGAAAAGGCATAATCCCTCGGAATATAACCTCAATAGGAATATCCGGGGCTATGCCTTTAATGATAAAAATATTCATGCCTACAGGTGGCGTGATGATCCCCATAGCTACCACCAGGACGATGATCACCCCGAACCATATGGGATCATAACCGAGGTTTACCACCACCGGGTAAAAAATGGGGGTGGTAAGCAAGATAAGGGCAAGCGCATCTATAAAACAGCCAAGCACCAGGTAAATGAGCAATATGATGGCCATTACCATGAATGACGGCAGCGGCAGTGAACCGGCCCAACTGGCGAGTTCAAAAGGAATACGGCTGATGGCGATAAAACGGCCGAAAATAACCGCCCCGGCTATTAAGAACATAATCATCGCCGTGGTTCTGGTTGTATCAAGTAGTGACTGGTTGAAGCCCTTCCTGGTAAGCTGCCTCCTGAGCAGGGTAACCATCAGCATACCGAACGCGCCGACGGCAGCCGCCTCAGACGGGGTAAACAACCCTGTAAAAAGACCGCCAATGGATAACAAAAATACGATTAATATTTCCGGCAAACCCTGTTTAAGAGAAGAAAATATTTCTTTTCGGCCGGCTTTGGCCCCTGCCGGTCCCAGTTCGGGGTTGCGCGTTGTAATCACCCAGATTACCAGTATATAAAGCAGTATTAGCAGTATCCCCGGTAAAATACCGGCCATAAAAAGCTTGCCGATAGCCTGTTCCGTTGCTATACCGTATATAACAAAAATGACGCTGGGCGGAATCAGTACCCCCAGAGCACCACCGGCAGCAACACTGGCGGTGGAAAGAGAGTCGCTATACTTATATTTGCGCATCTCCGGTATGGCAATGGTGCCAATAGTTGCCGCCGTGGCCGTGCTTGAACCGCACACGGCGCCGAAAACCCCGCATGACAGCTGGCTGGCAATGGCCAGCCCCCCCGGCAAATGTCCGCATAGTTTATAAGCAAATGAAAAAAACTGTCCACCTACCCCCGAGTAATAAGCCAGGAAGCCCATCCAGATAAATAGAGGGATAACACTGAGTGTATAAGAGTTAAAAGTCGAGAAGACGTCCTGCACCATCATTGTCATTGCTGAGGCAAACGAATTCAGATAACTGAATCCAACAAAACCGGTTAATCCCATCGCAACAGCTATCGGTATGCGCAAAGCTAAAAAAATGATAAAAACTATTATTCCAACCAAGCCGGCCGCCAGTGGACTCATTTCCCAGCCTCCTTCCGAGAAGGTTGTAGCAACTTAACTATGATCACAAGGGTAAAAACCAAGATTCCCAACGCAACGCCGGAAATAATGGGATAAATGGGAGTCAGAGTGGTCGGAGAAACCTGGCCGCTTTCCCAATAGCTATAGGCATAAGGTAAAAACTGATATAGTATCAATAGCAAAAACAGCAACACCAAAAGATTACTAATTGTTTCAATTACAGCGAGGGTTTTTCTCGAGAACTTATTTTCTAGCAAATCAATGCTGACATGGCCGTTTTGGAACCCGCAGTAGGCCAGGGAGAAACTGGATGCCAAGGCAATCATAAAACCAACCCACTCGTAAACACCCTCAATCGGGTGACCGAAAATACGCGCTATTATGTTTACAATCATTAAAGCCATAGCGGCCACAATGACCCAACCGGCAAATATATTAAACGCCTTGCTAATATTACCTATACCCGTAATTATAGTTATTATTTTCATATACATCCCCCTGACAATTCTTAAATGCAGCACAAAATTAATCATGACCTGAAAATCCGGTTGTTACCCGGTTAAGCCTTAAAGGGGTCCTCTTTACGTTATCCCCTGTTGGCTTAACCGGTACAATTATTCTCTCTTCTCAGGCGTATAACTCTTTAAAAGTCGTCTGTTTTTATTCATTGAGCAATCAGCCGGTTGATTAACTTTCCTTGTTATATTTTCCGGCCAATTCCTTGGCCAAATCCAGAATCTCTTGTCCGGCTAGTCCTCTTTGATTAACCCTGGTTACGTAATCGTCCTGGAGGGGCTTGACTTTTTCTACCCACTTCCCGGTTTCAGTATCGGGCAAGGTTATAAGTTCCAGTTTATTATTTTCTATTGCCCATTTCATCCCCTCCTCATTAAACTCGTCAAACGCCCCGGCCATTTCTTCCTCAAAATATTGCTCGTTTACTTTCTCAATAGCTTGCTGAATATCCCCGGGCAGCGAGTTCCATTTATCGAGGTTCATTACCATGAAGAACGTGTTATTGGAAAGGAAGGGGGTTTTTGTTGCATAATTAACCACGTCGGCTAATTTGAATCCTTTAAGGCTTTCTAAATTGTTCTGAGTGCCTTTAACAACCCCCTTGGAAAGGGCATCGTATACTTCTGTCTGGGGCATAGACACCGGTGTCGCTCCAAGCTTCCTTAAAGACTCGGTTCCCATACCGGTTGTTCTTATTTCCAAACCCTTCAAATCATCCAAATTCCTGCAAGGGTCCTTGGTTAACAAATCAGAGGCCCCGGTGCCGAACAGCATCATCACTTTGGTGTCTTGAAACTCCTTGGGGTTCATTTTTTGAAATATCCCCATTGCTACCTTGCTTGCTACCTCGGCGTTATTATAAACAATGCCCGGCGCTTCGCAAACTTCCATTACGGGAAATTTACCTTTGGTATAGGCGGCAAGGCCTATACCAATATCGGCCACGCCGTTAACCACTCCATCATAAGTTTCAGCCGATTTGAGCAGTGTTTCCGCGGGATAACTGGTGATTACTACCTGTCCGCCTGTGGCTTCTTTTACCGCCTTAATATAACCCTGCACCTTGTCTGTCTCCATGACGTGGACGCTAGGCAAGAAATGTACAAGTTTTAATTCTATCGGCTTCTGTGTTTTGGATTCGTTTCTCCCCTCTTTATTTGACTCGCCGCAACCTGCTAATAGCATTCCCGATAACAAAATTAAGGAAACCAAAATAGCTATGTCAGTATTCCTTCGTATTTTTAACAATATTAAGACCCCCTATCTCTACAGATTTTAAATTAAAATGAGTATCAAGTTAGATCCGCAATTGACTATGCGGTAAGGTTGCGATAAGTAATCGTATTTGTTTTGGCATACAGGACAATGAAACCCGTTGGGCCAGCGAATCTGGAACAGATGCTCATGGCAAGTTTGCTCTGAGTTAAACACTTCCTAAAACATTTTTAAAGTCATCGTTTCTTGTTGCACCATAGAGATCACTCCTGAACATTTGTTTGCTTTTATTATAATAAACTAGATGAATATCAAGTTAGCTCCGCACCGCATTGATTATGCAGTAAGTTCACGGTAAGTAAGAGTATCGGTTGATACACAAGCGGCTAAAAGACGATTGAGCAACTGCCCCCCAAACTGGCGACGGTTGGTTCGAAAACAGAATTCGTTCAAGTAGGCTTGAAGATGCTTGGTAGCCAGACCGTGAAACGTGCCGCCAATAAAGGCTTTCGCGTTGGAGATTATAGTGTGGAGCCATTTCAAATGATCTGGATTATCTTTGACGTTGAACTTGATCGGTTGGTGATCGTATCCCTCCCTGGCGAGTGCGTTGTATGAGCGGTAAGCGTCACTGCTGATAGTTGCATCTGGTTCAATATATTGATGAGCAAACTCGACGAGCGTCTTGCCTTTAACATCCGGAATGACCTGCATTTTTACGTATTGTGGAGCCCCTTGTTTGTTAAGCGATACCCCAACCAGCATCGGCGTTTGTTCCGTACCCCGACCACGCTTGCCGCTTTCGGTCGGAGCGCCAAAGAAAGCATCGTCGAGTTCGACCAAACCGGCTAACTGATAGTTGGCATCGCGGTCGCCCATAGCTTTTCTTGTTTTGTGGAGCAACAACCAAGCCGTTGGATAGGTCAATTCTAGTTCACGGGCAATGTATGTAGCAGAAACACCGCGTTTGTCGTGAGCCATAAGAAAAATTGACCAAAACCATGTTATTAACGGCATATGGGATTTGTGCATGATAGTTCCTGCTGTAACAGAAGTTTGATGTCTGCAAGCGCAGCATTGGTAAAGTTTACGCGACTCCAAAAAGTAAAACGATTCATGTTGGCATTTAGGACAACGAAACCCGTTGGGCCAACGAATCTGAAACAGTTGCTCACAGCAAGCCTGCTCAGAATCAAACTTCTGCTGAAACCTTTTCAAAGTCATCGTGTCTTGTTGCGCCATGGAAATCACTCCTGAACATTTGTTTTCATGAGTATCAAGTTAGCTCAGGTATCCCGTCCACTAACTGACGATAGGTAATC
>JAENYQ010000138.1 GCA_016841675.1 Desulfotomaculum sp. | reverse complement strand
GTTAAATGCGCCCATACAGTGGTTGGATTCATAGCAATGACAGGCTTAAAAGGTTTTTCAATTCTTGTATTCATAGCAATGATAACCAAACATAATTGGGCCAGGCTCGCCATGAAACCCGTCGCGAGATGATGTCAACGGCCCTGTACCTAGCATGGACAAGAATCTAACTGAACAGTTTTAGAATAATAACTTTTGTCATTCCGAACGAAGTGAGGAATCTTTCTTTTGACCCCTAACTCCTCTGCTACCCAAAGGGGACAGGTCCTTTTTCCAAAAAACGAAAAAAGCAGCCTGTCCCCTTTGGGGTACTTTAAATAATAAAAAAGGACCGGTTATCTCCCGGTCCTTGCAATTAAACGATTTATTTCTCTGCTTCGGCATCCGCCTTGGCCTTTTGAATAATTTTTTCGGCCAGGCTGGCAGGTACCTCTTCATGACTTTGATATTCCATCTTAAACTGTCCGCGACCCTGGGTCATGGACTTTAAATCGTTGGCGTACTTGAACATTTCGGCCAGCGGCACCTGGGCCTTAACAATAGTGCCGTCTTCCACCTGGTCGGTACCCAGTACGCGTCCTCGTTTGGTGTTGAAGTCACCAATGATGTCGCCCATAAACTCGTCGGGTATGGAAACTTCCACGTGCATGATGGGCTCCAAAAGCACGGGCTTGGACATCGGAACCGCTTTCTTAAAGGCCAGTGAGGCCGCAATTTTAAAGGCCATTTCCGAGGAGTCCACGTTGTGGTACGAGCCATCGTACAGGGTAGCCTTAATACCTACCGTGGGGAAACCGGCCAATACGCCTTCCACCATTGCCTCGCGCAGGCCTTTTTCCACTGCCGGGTAGTAGTTTCTGGGCACCGAACCGCCGAATACTTCTTCACTAAATACGAAATCCCCTTCCGGTGAAGGCTCAAAACGGATCCATACGTGTCCGTATTGGCCCCGTCCGCCCGACTGCTTCTTGTGTTTACCTTCCACTTCGGTTTTACCGCGGATACTTTCACGGTAAGGAACCTTGGGATCTTCAACGATCACTTCGACGCCAAAACGGCGCTTCAAGTTGCTGACCATAATATTAACATGGGCTTCACCCATGCCGGTAAGTAAAGTTTGTTTGGTTTCGACGCTCTTTTCCACCCGTAGCGAGGGGTCTTCTTCCAGGAGCTTTTGTACACCGTCGCCCAGTTTATCTTCGTCGTTTTTACTTTTGGGAGCGATGGCCACTGTGTAGTTGGGTACCGGGAATTCGATACTGTCCAACTGGGTCTTGTTATCTTTGTCGCACAGGGTGTCGCCGGAACTAGTTTCAGTCAGTTTCACCACCACCGCCATGTCGCCACAGCTTACCTGGGTAGTGGTCTCTGTTTGTTTGCCCCGGACAAACAGTACTTGGCCGATTCTTTCCGCTTTTTCACGGTTGGGGTTGTATATAACCGAGTCTGATTTCAGGTTGCCCTTAAAAACCCGCAAGAAATTCATCCGGCCCACGTAGGGGTCGGCCAGGGTTTTGAATACCAGGGCGGACATCGCTCCGTCCTCACACTGCGGTGCGGGTAGGTAACCGCACAGAAATTCGGTCAGGTTAGTTATGCCCATGTTCTTGGTGGCTGAACCGCATAGTACCGGCACCACTTTAGCGGCAGCAATACTCTTTTGCAACCCGGTCAAAATTTCTTCCGGGGTCAGTTCTTCACCTTCCAGGTATTTCATGGTCAGGTCATCGTCGCCTTCTGCGGCGGCTTCCACTAGTTTTTCACGGTATTCTTCCAGTTGGTCACTGATGTTTTCGGGAATGGAAATTTCTTTGGCTTTGCCGTTGTCGAACTCGTATGCTTTCTGGTTTATGACGTCTACCAGGCCTTTAAATTCAAGGCCGTCTCCGATGGGGAAGTTTATAGGTACGAAGTTGCTATTGAACTTGGTACCTAGCCCGTCCATCAGATTAGTGAAGCTGGCGTTTTCACGATCCATCTTGTTAATGAAGGCCACTTTGGGCAATCCGGCCTTTTGAATATATTTCCAAAAAAGTTCATGCTGAACCTGGACCCCGTCCACAGCCGAAAAAACAAACAGGGAGGTATCGATTACCCGCAGGGCGCCTTTAACTTCACCCAAAAAGTCTGAAAAACCGGGCGTGTCGAGGAAATTCAGCTTAACACCAGCTACTTCTACAGGGACCAAGCTGGTATGCACAGTGGATTGCCGCTGGGCTTCCTCGGGGTGGTAATCGGCTACGGTGGTTCCATCTTCAACCCGTCCAAGCCTGTTAATAACTTCGGTATTAAAAAGCATGGCTTCAACCAGGGATGTTTTTCCTACTCCGCCATGGCCTATAATGCCGATGTTGCGGATCTGCTCAGTATTGTAATTCTTCAAACTTCTTGCCTCCTTTTGTAAATAATGGTTTCCTTTCAAACCCTTTTCTATACTTGACTGCAACCAAATCTGACCATAACTGGGATTAAACGCAAAAATAGACCCGATCATTATTTGGCCGCCAGTAGACGAGTTCTTAATCCTGACTGTCTTACCTTCTACGAATGATAATGAAATCCCTGTTTTCATTTGTTATTATTCGTTTTTTTTTATTGGTGTTGTCTGACACTAATTTATTTTTTCATACACCCACTCTTTGGAACATAAATATTTAACGGGTGGTAATATATGGCTGCAAATTCTTTTCTTCAGGGCGCCCTGGTGCTGCTGGTGGCCGGTTTAATTAACCGCGGCCTGGGCTTTTTTTACCAGATTGCGCTTATTCGTACCATTGGCCCCGAAGGTGTGGGGTTATTCAGTATCGTTTTTCCAGTTTATATCATGATTCTGGTACTGGCCACGGCCGGTATACCTTTGGCTGTGGCTAAACTGGTGGCCGAAGAGGTGGCCCGGCAGAACATGTCTGGTGCTTACCGGATACTTAGAATAGCTCTGTTTATGCTTTTAGGCACCAGCTTGTTTTTTACTTTGCTTATGATTGTTGGTGCACCATATTTAAGGCATTATGTATTTCCCAATCCGGCTGCCTATTACAGCTTTATCTGTCTGATTCCCGGTATTGCCATTGTTTCTCTTTGTTCAGCTTTTAGAGGGTTCTTCCAAGGGTTGCAGCAGATGAGCCCCACAGCAGTTAGCCAGACAGTCGAACAATTAGTAAGGGTTGTGGCCGGTTTGGTGGCGGCTTACATTATGCTGCCCCGAGGAATCGAGTATGCTTCCGCGGGGCTCTCTGTGGGTGTGGTGTTGGGAGAATTGGCCGGTTTTATACTGATGCTGCGTATTTACAGGCGGGACAAGCCGGTGTTGCACCGTGATGTATTGCTGTCGTTTCGGGGGGTAGGCTTGGGGGATATAATTCGGCGGGTGCTGAATATGGCTGTGCCGGTTACCCTGACCAGGTTTGCGGCTACGGCCCTAATGTCACTGCAGGCTGTAATGATACCTCACCGCTTGCAGGTGGCCGGCTTGTCGGTGACCCAAGCCACAAGTGTCTATGGGCAATTTGTTGGTATTACTGAGGCGCTGCTGTTTATACCCGGTGTAGTGACCATGGCGCTGGCCACAGCTTTGGTACCCGCTGTTTCTGATGCGGTAGCGTTAAACAACTTGCGCCTGGTGCGGACAAGGGTTTATGACGCTGTACGGTTAACCATCCAAGTTGGCCTGCCAGCCGGGTTTATTTTTGCTCTGCTGGGGGACGAACTGTGCGGAGTCCTTTTCGGTTACCCGGAAGCCGGGGCGGCATTGCGTCTGATGGCGCCAGCGGGTATTTTTCTATACTTGCAGCAGACCACCACCGCGATTATCCAGGGTATGGGCAGGGCTGATTTACCGTTTAAGAACCTGGTTATTTCCTCAATAATTTGCCTGGGCGGTATATATTGGTTGACAGCGATGTCCCCAATTGGCATTTTGGGTACCGCTCTGGCTGTAGCGGTCAGTTACGTGGTTATGGCTATTCTTAATCTGAGGGATATTAAGAAGCTTACCGGTTATGCGCCTGGATTCCGGGATCATATTATGGCACCATTGTTTTCATCCGGTGGTATGGCTATGCTGGTATGGAGTTTGAAAAATTTTCTTTATCAGCACGGTTTTGGTGATGCCCCGGTGCTGGTTTTAGCACTGGGTGCCGGGGCTGCAGCCTACATTCTGCTGATGATTTTTAGTGGCGGATTTGATCAACAGGATAGAGAAAAATTCAGACAGATACTCAATTTTAGACGCACCTGATACTATTAGTTGAAACTACCGTGAAAATAGACTTTAGGTTGTCATCCTGAGCGTAGCGAAGGATCTGGTTTTAAGATTCTTCGCTACGCTCAGAATTAACATGCGTATTCGCACCACGATAAACGAATATAACTTACCGGTTACTATTTATAATTTACAAAATTTACTACTTTAAAGGTTAAGCTTGTCATTCTGAGCGCAGCGAAGGATCTGGGCTTTAAGATTCTTCGCTGCGCTCAGAATGACAGGCTTAATGACAAGGTTTTTCACTTCGTTATATTCATAGCAATTTTTCACGCGCGCCCGCACCACGATAAACGAATCCTGTTAC
>JAENYQ010000137.1 GCA_016841675.1 Desulfotomaculum sp. | reverse complement strand
AGCGAGTCAAAGCCCGCCGCCCGACCCACCACCAACAGCCCGTCTACTTCAAGGGGCACCAGGCACCGAAACGGCACCGCGTACTGCACCGGGCTGCCGATAATTACCCCGGGCAGGCCCGGGCCGGAAGGCTGAATGTCCACCGGATACGAGCCAAAGGCAACCCGGTCTGCAAAATCCTTATTCTCCAGCACATCATCAATAGTTAGCCTGTATGCGGCGTAAATATGTCTTGATTCGCGCACATACAGTTCCGGCGCCACCCCGCCCAATTTAGCATTACCCAAACCAGGCACATTGGCGCGTAAAAAGTCTATAATCAACGGCAGCTCGGCAACAGCTGCTTCCCCGGCCTGCTGCCTAGAAGCAGCGCCGAAAACCAACAGCGCATTCACCAGCAGGCTGCCGTCCCTTTGCCGGCCGATATTAAGGCCGCGCAAGGCAACCCGGTCATCGGCGGGCTCGTAAAGGGAAGTGATGGGGCTAAACCCCCAGGCACTGTGCCAGTTGGCCCCAGTGGACTTACTCCCGTCATAGCGCAGAGCATATAAAATTTTCAGCCAGTCCAGTAGGCTGACCCCGGTTAATTTAAAGACCCGGGTAACAGCCATGCTGGAATCTCTGCCGATATCCGCCTGCCCCACACTAAAGGGAACCCCGGCCAGGGCAGCCAGGTCACCATCCTGGGTGGCGTCTATAACACTTTTGCCGGCCACGGTTAAACTAGTTTCGCCAGCACTAAACTTAACCCCACGCACCGATGCGTTGGCAAGTTCCCCGTGCAAAACAGGGGTAAGGTCAGCCGCGTTTAACAGCACGTGCAGATTATCTTCCTGCCCAACAAGCCTGTTTAGAACCCACAGGGCCTCTTGAACGTCAAATGAATCGCCCTTAATTTGGTTAAAAAACTCAAGAAAAATACCCTTGTTCAGTATTTCCCCGCTTGGGCCGTAATTCATGTCCAGGCTGTTCAGCCAGCCCCGCGTTAATAGGCCGCCCAATTCGGGCCGGGTGTCCACCAACAAAACAGACAACCCGTTCCGGGCACCGGATACCGCCGCCGCAATGCCTTCCGGGTCACTGCCCACCACCACCAGGTCGTAAGCCCGCTCTACTTCGGCCAGCGGGGTCACCTTTAGTTCATAAGGCGCGGGGCCATTAAACCGGATGATTAGAAACAGTGCCAGTAGGGCTGCCGCGGTTAACAGAACGGCAAGCAATAACCTTTTATTTTTAAACATCATCTAGACGCTAATTAAAAGCCACGGTACATGATAACAGTTGGCTTAACTGCTTTAATACCCCGGCCATCCGCCCTGGGGATGCTAAACAGGTGATTGCTTTCCGCCACCTGGCCGGCCGATACGTTTTTACCCGCTGTAATGTCAATTATGCCGCTACCCGAGGGGTCCACCACCACAGCTTGGCCACCGCGCACAATAAACTCGGTGCCGGCCTTGCCGATAAATTCCTCATCCGCATTCAGCTCGGCCACGCTCCATTCCAGCGCACCTCCCCCGGAGGGCATCAATTTTTCCATGCTATCCCGAACGTAGTTTTCCACAAAGCT
Organism: Desulfotomaculum sp.; assembly: GCA_016841675.1. GTDB lineage: Bacteria > Bacillota > Desulfotomaculia > Desulfotomaculales > Desulfallaceae > BRH-c8a. Next base: position 3,135 of record JAENYQ010000137.1, on the reverse strand, counting down.
GCGGGTAACCAGCGGGTCGCCGGTGGAACCAGGTTCATTCGCCGCACCGGCCAGACTCGAAAAACCCAGTATGGCTGCGGCACTGAAAAGAACAGTAATAATTAAAACCTTGTTTTTAAAGAAACGCACAGAGAATACCCCCCGCTATCTAATTTAATGCTATACTTCGACAACCGGGGGTTTTTTCCTGCAGTATACGGTGCGCCGTTATTGCCACAGGACTGTTTGCAGTGTTAATGTAGGGTTAGATTTAAGATTATACATGACAGCATTATGCACTCAAATGCACCCAAGACATTATCCGGTTTGTCATTCAAATTTTCGGCCTGTCATTGCTATGAATACATGAATTGAAGAACCTTTTAAGCCTGTCATTCTGAGCGCAGCGAAGAATCTTAAAACCCAGATCCTTCGCTACGCTCAGGATGACAAGCTTAATCTTGACGAAGGTAGACTGTATTCATTTATCGTGGTGCGGGCACGCGTATTAATTCTGAACGCAGTGAAGAATCTAAAGATCAGATCCTTCGCTGCGCTCAGGATGACAAGCTTAATCTACAAAGTGAATAATTTTGTCAATTATAAATAACAACCAGTAAGTTATATTCGTTTACCTTTATATAAGGAGCATTTTTTAACATGAAAAAACCAGGCATACTTGTTATTTGGGTTGTATTGTTTTTAAGCCTACTGTTTTTAGGCTCATGCAGTGATACGGCCCCGGCCTCCAGCGGCAATCGCATCCTATACGTGCCCCTGGACGACCGACCGGTTAACTATAGTAATGTAATTGATTTGGCAGCCCTTAGCGGCTATGAACTGGTTTACCCCGGTAGGGAACAACTTGCATCACCCCGGGAGCGGGAGCGTTGGTTAAAAAACAATGCGCCCGGAGCAAAGGCCGCAGTTGTTTCCGTAGACATGCTAGCTTACGGGGGCCTGGTAGAATCCAGAAAGCATAATGATGATGCCGCTGATTTGTATGCCAGGTTAAACATAATTAAGCGACTAGATGTGCGCGGCCCTGTCTTAGCATTTGTAACGATTATGAGGACCCCCGCCGCAAATACACAGTACACCATGCCCGATTATTACGCTGATTACGGTGCCCACATACATAAGTACGGCGTGCTGCGAGACAAATTAAACTCCGGGATGGGCGAACCGGAAGATAAACAAAATTTAGACCGCCTGGCCGCAACCATCCCCGCTGCCAACCTGGAAGACTTCACAACCAGGCGGGAGCAAAACCACCAGATTACCAGTGAAATATTAAAACTAGTTCAACAGGGGTTTATCGACTACCTGGTGGTCTGCAGTGACGATACATCTCCCTACGGCTTCAGCCGGATAGAAAAGGAAAAGCTTAATACACTGGTGCAAAGATACGGCATTAGTGATAAAGTAATGTTTTTCCCCGGCACCGACGAAAGCGGTATGTTGCTGCTGGCCGCTGCAACCAACAAAATGAACAGCCAAAACCCCGCAGTGTTCGTTGACTACGGACAACCATCCGGGTCCGGCCTGGTGCAGCCATACGAAGACATCCCCCTGGACGAAAACGTACGCCGGCATATTAGAGCCGCCGGGGCTGTGCCGGTTGAGAACGCAGATGAAGCCGACCTGGTACTGGCTGTGCACAACAAAGCCGACAACATTATATCCCCGGGCCTGGCACTGCGGGTTAAAGATTACCTGGAGGCGGGTAAACCGGTGGCAGTGGCAGACATAATGTACGTCAACAGCGGGGATCCGGCCTTCCTTGGGGAGCTGGACCAGACTATAGATCTCTCCCGGTTGGCGGGCTATGCGGGGTGGAACACAGCGGGAAACGCCATTGGCATGGCGCTAGGCCAGGGTTTTATGCATAACCAAGATCCGGGCAGAAATATGGCTCTGCTAACGCGGCTGGTGGAAGACTGGGGTTACCAAGCCGTAGTAAGGCCGGAAGTTAAAGGCCAGGTACCCGCGGAACAACAACAGCTAATTACCAACCGGGCACTGGAAAACGCCATAACCCAAAGCATTGCTGAAAGGCTTAACTCCTTTGCCGGGGAACGCCTAACGGATTTCGGCACCGTACAGGTGACGAATGTAAAGCTGCCCTGGCACAGACTGTTCGATATCGAGTTTGCTGTGCCAGCCAGCGAATAATTTAAGAAGCCCTGTCTTTCATGAAAATTACCTTCAGCGTTTGCAGCATAATAGCCAAATCCTTGGCCGGCGAGTAAGACTTGGTGTATAACAAATCGTATTTTAGCTTATGTTCTGGGCTGGTGCTGTATTTACCGGCTATTTGGGCCAGGCCGGTAATGCCGGACTTAACATTCATGCGGTAGATATATTCCGGATTCTCTTTCATTAACTCGTTAACGAAAAAAGGTCTCTCCGGACGGGGGCCCACTAGGCTCATATCACCTTTTATAACGTTAAACAACTGCGGCAGTTCGTCCACCCGCATGGCACGTAAAACGCGGCCCACTCTGGTTATCCGGGGGTCGTTTTCACTGGCCATAACCGGCCCACTGTCCTTCTCGGCATTTGCCACCATAGTGCGGTACTTGTACAAAAAGAAGGGTTTGCCTTGTAAAGTAAGCCGCTTTTGCCGGTATAAAACAGAGCCCCGGGAATCCAGCTTAATAGCCATGGCAACTATAATATGTAAAGGCGAGGTAATTAACAATGCAATCATAGAAAGCATAATATCCGTGGCCCGCTTGATAAAATGAACATCCTCAGGAATAGACAAACGACCCACTGTGAACACCGGAACCCCTGTTTTGGCCTTTACCTCCATCATGAGAACCTCGGCCGCAAACACGCAGTACAGGATGCCCAATTATTTTGCTGAATATGGCGCACACATTTACAAGTACGGAGTGGAACCAGGAGATAGAAAGGTTGGCCCAATTAGCTGAAACATTTCTTGCTGCTTATTTTGAAGATTTTACAGCACGACGGGATAAAAACCACCGGGTGACTGCCGAGGTATTAAGGTTTCAATCTTTAACTTGCATTTTAAACACACTTCCATCTTGTGAGGTTTGGGTGTTCGTTTTTTAAGAACATGGTATGTTTGCTTTAATACGAAAAACCCGTCATGGTAAGCAATCCACTAACTTAGTTGAGGGTTTA
>JAENYQ010000016.1 GCA_016841675.1 Desulfotomaculum sp. | reverse complement strand
TGCGCTACCAGTCCGGGAAGCGCTGCGTATGGCCACCGCCGACGGTGCATTGGCAGTGGGCCTGGGCGACCGGGTGGGTAAAATAAAGCCGGGCTTTTTGGCAGATATAATTTTACTGGACATGCACAAACCACACCTGTACCCGTTGCATAATCTTCATGCCCACGTGGCCTATGCCGCTCTTGCGTCAGATGTAGACACGGTAATCATAGACGGGCAGGTAGTTATGGAAAATCGTCGTCTCCTAACCATGGATGAGGACAGGGTGCTAGAGGATGCCCAGGCTGCCGCCGAATCGTTAATTAAAGCAAAGGGGGCTGAGTAAATGGCACGCAAAGTAGCAGTTCTAGTAGAAGAATTATATAACGAGTATGAATTTTGGTATCCCTATTACCGTTTTATCGAAGCTGGATTTGAGGTGGACGTGGTGGGGACCGGCCGGTTGGGTACCTACCCGAGCAAAATAGGCTTGCCGGCAAAAGAAACGGTTTCCGCAGTTAACGCCGATGCATCCCATTATGAAGCGGTAATTATACCAGGCGGTTTCGCGCCTGACTTTATGCGCCGTGACCCGGCCATGGTTAAACTGGTACAGGACGTTTTCCAACGCGGCCACGTGGTTGCGGCCATTTGCCATGCCGGGTGGATGCTGGCTTCAGCGGGAGTACTACAGGGTAAAAAGGCAACTTGCTTTTTCGCTATCAAGGATGATCTTGTAAACGCCGGCGCTCACTTCCTGGATCAGGAAGTGGTGGTGGACGGCAACCTGGTCACCTCACGCATGCCCGATGACCTGCCAGCCTTCTGCCGGGCCATACTGCATATTTTAGATGAAAGCGGCTCCACTAACTGATCTTTAACTAAATCACCCTGAAAAATCCTAACCAAGACTTTTTTATGATGAATTGACTGTAGATGAGCCTTTAATAAAGCGTTATAGGCTCCTGGCAGGCTTGTTCCGGAGACGGAGGTTATAATATGAATGTACTGGTTTTTGGACTGGGCGCACTGGGCACGGTATACTCTTGTCTATTAAAGAAATCCGGGCACCGGGTAGTTGCTTTGGCCCGTGGTGCCAATACGCAAATAATCAGGGATAAAGGTGTTCGCATAACCGGCATCTGGGATGAACACTCTGCCAGGCTGGACAACATTATTACAGGAATTAAGCAAGTGCAAGAAGAGCAATTTGACCTGATCCTGGTGACTGTAAAATCATATGTCACCGTATCCGCCGCCCGTGCCATTACCGGACTGGTCTCTCCGGGCACATTAGTGGTGCTGCTGCAAAACGGCTATGGCAATTATGAATCCGCTGCGGAATATATCCCGCGGGAAAATCTGGTTCTGGCCCGAGTTATTTTTGGGGCTGAAACCATTGCCCCCGGCGAGTCCATGGTCACAGTAATAGCTGATGAAGTTGTACTGGGCTCACCGGATAATACAGTAAGCGGCGATGTACTTGAAAACCTGGCCGCTGTTTTTAAACAAGCCGGCATTCCCACCAGGACCTCCAGTGAAGTGATGAAATATGTTTGGGGTAAAATTATTTACAATTCAGCGTTAAACCCACTTGGAGCATTGCTTAATGTTGAATATGGCAGGCTGGCGGAAGTTGAGCATACCAGGGAATTAATGGACGGGGTAATCAGTGAGATTTTTGCATTGCTGACCGCCATGGGCCAAGAAACCTTTTGGCCTGACGCTGATGCGTACCGGGATGATTTTTATGAAAAGATGGTACCCACCACCGCATCGCATCATTCATCAATGCTCCAGGATATCATGAGAGGCAGAATGACGGAAATTGACGCTTTAAACGGCGCAGTAGTCAGTTTAGGCAGAGAATACGGCGTGCCCACTGTCATAAACGAGGTCATTACGCGTATGATTAAGGCTCGAGAACAGGTGGGTTAAGCAAGACTGGGATTATTGGTGGTGCAGATAGTGATTAATGCAACTTGAAACAGGTTGTACACTATTGACTATGAAACTAATTGATGGTTTACTCCAACAGTCGAGTAAATCAAGTAAATCTATAAAATATGATTACAAAAAGTAAAAGGCGCGCTTTTACAGTACTCGTATAGCGCGCCTTCGTTTATGAACATTTATGAGCATAGTTTTGATTATTTACGCCGGAAACTTTTAATGGCCGTGCCGGCGCTGGAAGCGGCGAAACTAACTAAACCCTTATGGTTTTTGAGTGTGTCATCCATGGCATTCAGCAAGCGGTCAATTTCCTCTCGGGTTACTGTCAAAGGCGGTTCCAATCTGATTACGTTGGGATTATTGAGTGTGTAAACCGTCATAATATGATGCTGGTTCAGCAGTTTACCGGCTATCATGCTGCCCAGATACTCATCAGACAATTTAGATGCCATCCCAAAAGTTAGTTTATTAGCCAGACCGCTTGGCTTTGCAAACTCTACTCCTATTAGCAGTCCGCGCCCCCGCACCTCTTTGATAAGTGAGTATTTTTTCTGCATTTGCTGCAGCTCGGATATCAAGTAAGCGCCGTTTTCCGCTGCCCTGGATGGCAGATTTTCATTAATAATCACCTCAATAGCTGCCACTGCTGCCGCAGTGGCCCGGGTGTTGCCGTTAAATGTTGAGGTGTGCAATAGAGCTTTGTCAATGCTGCCGTACGCTTTATTCCAAATTTCATCGGTGGTAATTAGAGCGCCGATGGGTTCTACACCGCCGCCAAGAGATTTAGCTAAACACATAATGTCTGGCTCCACCTTTTCATACTGGCAGGCGAACATAGTCCCAGTACGCCCGAAACCGGTCTGGATCTCATCGGCGATAAACAAGACGCCGCGCTCCTTGCAAAGACGGGCGGCCTCGGCCAGGTACCCGGGCGGAGGTACGATGACACCGCCTTCACCCTGAATTGGTTCAACAATAAATGCGGCCGGTTTGTAAGTAATCAATGCTTTACCCAAGGCCTCAGCATCTCCGAACGGGACTTCCGTGCAGCCCGGCAGCAGTGGTTCAAAGCTTTTACGGTATTTATCCCGCCCCGTTACCGATAGCGAGCCGAATGTTTTACCGTGAAACGAATTATGACAGTATATGAACCCGGTTCTGCCTGTGGCGGCCCGGGCCAGTTTAAGTGCCCCTTCCACTGCTTCGGTGCCGCTGTTGCAGTGAAAAGTCCTTTTTAAGCGACCAGGTGTGATTATAGCCAGGTTGTGCATCATGGCAGCAAGCATGGTCGGCAGAGAAGAAGGAATCAGGTTGGGCATTTCCCGTACTTTATCCAGGGCTTCTAGAACACGTGGGTGATTATGACCCAGGTTCATGGCTCCGAACGCGCCAACGAAATCAATGAACTCCTCGCCGTCACTGTCCCAGATCCTGGTTCCTGACGCCCGAACAAACTGGCGGTCAAAATTAACCAGACCGAAAAGGGCAGCCAGACCGGAGTTGCCGTAGTTTTTATGTAACGCTACAACTTCATTGCGGCGTAAGACCAGAGCGTCCTCTACGGATATTATCATTCCCGGTGCCATAATCGAAACATCTTTATTTATAGCCAAGTTTATTACCTCCCGGATGATTGTGCACAGTATTATGCACAATTATAATTTACCATTTTAATAGCTCGAAGTCAATTTTTACAAAGTAAAAAGGTGTCAGGCCTTGCAAGGCCTGACACCTAAACTGTAAGCCTATTTAACTTGACATAGCGCTTGCATTTGAGTAAAATTTATGTGTAAAGTACTTTAGCTTTATACGTAAAGCAGGTGCATGTGATGGACAAAGTAACCCTAATTACCCTGTTGTTTGATTTTTACGGCCAGTTATTAACTGAACGTCAACAAAAGTTTATTGAATTATACCACGGCAACGACTATTCACTGGGTGAAATAGCCGAAACTTATAATGTAAGCCGTCAGGCAGTACATGACACACTAAAGAGAGCCGAAAACATGCTGCAGAATTATGAGCAAAAATTGCAGTTGGTAAATAAGTTTTTAACCCAGCGCAGCAAGCTGGCCGAGGCCGCCCGGTTGCTGGAAGAGTGTAGTCAATCCGTACCCGGGCAGGCATTAAAGGCCAGGGAGATATTGCAGCAAGTGCTGGAGATGGACAGGGGGTAAAATAATGGTTTTTTCAGGACTCGCTGAAAGGCTCCAGGAAACCTTTAAAAAATTACGCGGCAAAGGCAGGCTGACCGAAGAAGACGTAGACCTGGCACTAAAAGAAGTGCGCCGTGCACTAATCAGCGCCGACGTTAACTTCATGGTGGTTAAAGATTTTATCACCCGCATCCGGGAACGGGCAGTGGGCTCTGATGTGTTGCAGAGCCTTACCCCCGCCCAGCAAGTAATTAAAATCGTCAGAGATGAATTAGCTGCTCTGATGGGCGGCACCCAGAGCAAAATAAACCTGGCCCCGGCACCACCCACGGTGATTATGATGGTGGGCTTGCACGGTGCCGGCAAAACCACCACCTCCGCCAAACTGGCCAACCTGATGCGCCGCCAGGGAAGGCGCCCGGAATTAGTGGCCGCAGACGTATACAGACCTGCCGCCATCAAACAACTGCAGGTGCTGGGCGACCAACTTAATGTCCCGGTTTTCAGCATGGGTGACCAGGTGTCTCCTCCTGACATCGCCAAAGCAGCGCTAGAACAGGCCCGTCGGGAAGGACACGATTTGGTGATTATCGATACTGCCGGCAGGCTGCATATCGACGAAGACTTGATGGGCGAGTTGCGTAACATGGCCAGTATTGTAAAACCCCAAGAAATACTGTTGGTCGTTGATTCCATGACCGGTCAGGATGCAGTTAACGTGGCCAAAACCTTTAATGAGAACCTGTCTCTTACCGGCGTGGTACTTACCAAATTGGACGGGGATACCCGCGGTGGAGCAGCCCTCTCTGTTAAAGCCGTTACCGGTTGCCCCATTAAATTTGCCGGTATGGGCGAAAAATTGGACGCCCTGGAGGTATTTCATCCCGACCGCATGGCCGACCGCATCTTGGGCATGGGCGATATGCTCACCCTGATTGAAAAAGCCCAGGCCAATTTTGATGCCGAACAGGTGGAGAAGTTAAATAAACGCATCAAAAGCATGGATTTCACCCTGGATGACTTTATGGAACACATGAACCAGGTGAAAAAAATGGGACCCCTGGACCAGGTTTTGGGCATGATTCCGGGTCTGGGAAACATGAAAAAAATGAAGGACCTCCAGATAGACGAGAAAGACCTGGTCTTTGTGGAAGCTATCATCAGTTCCATGACCCCTTGGGAAAGGCAGAACCCCCAGGAAATAAACGGCAGCAGGCGCCGGCGCGTGGCCAAGGGCAGCGGAACAACGGTGCAGGAGGTTAACCGCCTGCTTAAACAGTTTGAGCAAACCCGTAAGATGATGCGCCAGTTGGTAGGCATGGAAAAGAACATTAAAAAGGGTAAAATGAAGAATCCTTTTGGTTTAGGGAAGAATTCGCCATTCTAACACCAGTAGTCAGTAGTCAGAATTCATTAGTCAGAATAAGAGAACGACCTATCGTACCGTTATTATGAATTCTGATACTTGAAAATATTGAATGCAGGATTAAAGTGATAAATTTAGGACAATAAGAACAGACATCATCCTATAGCGTTCTGACTACTGACTACTGACTACTGACTACTGACTCCTGACTACTGAATACTGAATACTTTTATACTACTTTGAGGAGGTGAACACTATGGCAGTTAAGATCAGGCTAAAAAGAATGGGGGCCAAGAAAAACCCTTTTTATCGTATTGTAGTAGCCGATTCCCGCTCCCCCAGGGACGGTCGTTTCATTGAAGAAATTGGATACTATGATCCGCTGAAAGACCCGGCCGTAATTAAGGTTGACGAAGTCAAGGCCGTCGAATGGCTAAATAAAGGCGCCCAAATGACTGATACCACCAGGGCTCTTTTTAAAAAAGCCGGCATTACCGGTAACACCACCGTTAGCGAGTAAACTGAGGAGGTAAGCCCGATGAAGGATCTGGTGGAAGTTTTGGCCAAAGCCCTCGTCGACCATCCCGAATTTGTAATTGTGGAGATGAAGGAAAGAGAAAAATCAAGTGTCATTGAATTGAGGGTTGCCCCGGATGACATGGGTAAGGTCATCGGCAAACAGGGGCGGATAGCCAGAGCCATCCGGACAGTGGTAAAAGCGGCTGCCACCAAGGAGCGTAAGCGAGTCACCGTAGAAATTGTTTAATTATGACGACCCTGGCAATAATAAATTTTATGGTTATACCGTTAACTCAGTAAATGGTATAGCGTCGTGTCATTGCTATAAATACAACGAAGTGAAAAACCTTGTCATTAAGCCTGTCATTCTGAGCGCAGCGAAGAATCTTAAAGCCCAGATCCTTCGCTAACGCTCAGGATGACAGCTCTCCCCAACGGGGATTACTGAGTAAAGGGAATAATCATGATAAATTTTAGTTATTTCGATGAAGGGGGCGCTAAAAGCCCTCTTTCATTTTAGATGCGGTAAGGGGGCGGCTGGTTTGCCGAATAATGAAGTTGAGTATATTACTATTGGCAGAATCCTTAAACCGCAGGGACACCGCGGTGAAGTAAAAATTTTACCGCTTACCGATTTCCCGGAACGTTTTGCAAGCATGGAAAAGATACTGCTGGACCTGGAAGGACGTTTCGAAACCCGAACTGTTGAAAAGGTATCCTCGCATGGTCAGTTTATTGTCATGAAACTGTCGGGTGTAGATGATATGGATGCCGCATTGCTGCTTAAAAACGCACTTCTAAAAGTGACTCGTGAAGAACTGGTCCCCCTGGCCGATGGCGAATATTACGTTTTTGACCTGGTGGGATTGAATGTGCATACAACCGAGGGCCGGTACCTGGGGCGGATTAAAGACGTACTGCAAACCGGGGCCAACGACGTTTACGTTGTGGATGGCGGCACCCCTCGCCAGTTGCTGATTCCAGCTTTAAAGCAGGTAGTGCTGAGCATTGACCTGCAAACCGGGCTAGTGGTAGAACTGCCTAAGGGATTGGAAGACTGAATGCTTGCTTGTCTGAGATTCCCCGTTTTAGAGGGTTTTGATGACGGTTGCGGAGGAATTGCTGTGATTATTGATATTTTAACGTTGTTCCCGGAAATGTTTGCCGGACCCTTTGATAGTAGTATTATCAAACGGGCCCGTGAAAAAAAAATACTTCATATAGACATCACTGACATTCGCACTTTCTCCGGCAACAAGCATAATACAGTGGATGACACTCCTTACGGAGGCGGCGCGGGGATGGTCATGCAGGCGCCTCCCATCCTTCGGGCGCTTGATTCGGTGCGTCATAATCGGGCCGGCTCATTGTCCCGGGTGGTGCTGATGTGCCCTACCGGGCTCAAGTTTGACCAGCACTGGGCCCGGGACCTGGCCGGTGAAGAGCATCTGGTGATTATCTGCGGTCATTACGAGGGCGTGGACGAGCGGGTTAGGGAATTGGTAGTAACGGATGAACTGTCCATTGGCGATTACGTGCTCACCGGCGGTGAATTGCCCGCCATGATAGTGGTGGACGCGGTATCCCGCATGATCCCCGGTGTGCTGGGGGAAAAGAATTCCGCCGTGGAAGATTCATTCTACACCGGCCTTTTAGAATACCCGCATTACACCCGCCCGGCGGAGTGCGAGAACCTGCCAGTGCCGGAAATTTTACTCAGCGGCCACCATGAAAACATTCGCCGCTGGCGCCGCCGCCAGTCGCTTTTAAAAACCCTGGAACGCCGCCCCGACCTGCTGCGCCCGGAAGCGCTTACGGATGAGGATCGGTCCATCCTACAGGAAATTATTGCCTCAATTCAAGCCATTTAAGTAGAACCCTTGTCTCTTTTGCGCGGCACCGAAGACTATGAGAAAACAATTTTGTATTAACTATTTTTATAACTAAGCTCAATTATTGCGCCTTTGCGCCGCTTATGGTATAATTTTTCTTGTGATTACGGGCGGTCCGCTGTTCTGCATCAGGGGATACGAACGTCTGATGGGAAGGAGGTACATAAATAATGGATTTAATTCGTGTCTTGGAAGAAAGTCAGTATAAATCAACCATCCCCGAATTCCGCCCTGGTGATACTGTAAAGGTACACGTAAAAGTGGTGGAAGGTACCCGGGAACGGATCCAGCTTTTTGAAGGAGTGGTTATCCGGCGCCGTGGCGGTGGATTGAGTGAAACCTTTACCGTACGCAGAGTTTCGTATGGAGTCGGGGTAGAAAGAACTTTCCTGCTGCATACACCGCGTATTGAAAAAATTGAAGTCGTCAAAAGAGGTCGCGTTCGCAGAGCCAGGTTGTATTACCTGCGTCAACTGCGGGGCAAAGCCGCCCGCATTGCGGAAAGGCGTTAGTTTTTTAGGGACTGCCAAAACAGTCCCTTTTTTAAATAATTTGTAACGATATAGGAGTCAGTAGTCAGGAGTCAGAATAAAATAGTTTTATGTCTAGCTCATTTGAATTCTGACTCCTGACTCCTGAATTCTGAATACCTGATTTAACATCTCATAAACAGATTAATGAGGAGAATACTATGGAGCAGGTGAGACAAGACCAGTTTGATGGTCAATCTGAAAAAAAACAAAAGTCCGCTCTGCTGGAGATCCTGGAATCGGTGGCTATAGCCGTACTATTGGCGGTGCTGATCAGGATGTTCCTTTTCCAGCCGTTCATCATTCCCTCTGAATCCATGTACCCGACGCTGCAAATAAGCGATCGGATTATGGTGAATAAGCTTTCCTACCACTTGGGGGATCCCGGTCGCGGGGATGTAATCGTTTTCAAATACCCCATGGATCCCAGTCGTGACTTCGTAAAAAGGTTGATTGCAGTTGGCGGAGAAACGATTGAGGTGCGCGATAACGTTATTTACATTAACGGTAATGCAGTTTCTGAGGAATACCTGCCCCCCGACCTGATTATGAACGGTGACTTTGGCCCGGTGGAGGTACCGCCTGGTACTTACTTCATGATGGGTGATAATCGCAACAGCAGCGAAGATAGCCGTTCCTGGGGCATGCTGCCCGAGGAAAACATTATTGGCAAGGCCGTGGTTATTTACTGGCCCGTGAACCGAATTGGGCTGCTGTGACAGTGCAGCGATACAAAAGTCCTTGTACAAAAATAATAGCCGTAAAAGTATAAGTGATTATTATAGGAAAGGGGACACACCTCCTTCGGATGAATGTCCCCAATTGGAGTAGCAGTATGTTTGATTTCTAAATTGCTGCTAGGACTTTTGTGTCAAAGCTGCACGCTTTTAATCATGCTAGTGCCGTCTTATAACGGCTGTTTTCCTAAACAAGATATGAACTAAATAATTTGCTCAAAAGTATGCAAGGATTTCTCAATTAAGGCACTAGGAGTAGTAACAGATGCATATACAGTGGTATCCCGGTCATATGGCCAAGGCCCGCAAACTTGTCCAGCAAAACCTGAAACTTGTAGATGTGGTGATTGAACTGCTGGACGCCAGAATTCCGGCCAGTAGCCGTAATCCCGATATTGACCGCATTCTGGGGGACAAACCCAGGGTTATCACCCTGAACAAATCCGACCTGGCGGACCCGGAGAAAAACAAACTCTGGCTTAATTATTTTCAAAACAGGGGGATTCCCGCTGTGGCAGTTAACGCGCAACGGGGAACAGGTGTCGGACGGTTGGTGGAACTGGCCGAACAGCAGGCGTCACCGGAAATCATGAAATACATGGCCAAAGGCAGGCGGTCGCGCATGGCCAGGTGTATGGTTGTAGGGGTGCCCAACGTAGGCAAGTCGATGCTAATTAACCGCCTGGCCGGGAAAAATGCGGTTCGCACCGCCAACCGCCCCGGGGTTACCCGCGGTGAGCAGTGGATTAAACTCAGTGGCAAGCTTGAACTGCTGGACACGCCGGGTATATTGTGGCCCAAGTTTGAGGACCCGGATACAGCTTTTAAGCTGGCTGCCACCGGTGCCATCAAAGAAGACATCTATCAGCCCGAAGAAATCGGCGATAAACTGGTGTGCTGGCTAACTGAGACTGCGCCGGGCATGTTGGCTAAACAGTACAAACTTAACATCTCCGCCGGCGACTCCTGGGAGCTAATGGCAGCCATAGGCGCCGCCAGGGGTTTTTATTTTTCCGGCGGGCGGGTAGATGCAAAAAAAACCGCTATACTAATCATAAAAGATTTCAGAGAGGGCAGATTGGGGAAGTATACCCTTGATCTGCCTCGTCAGTAAATAAAAAAACCCTTAAATCCCTTAGCTGGCGGAAAAAATGTTTTGTCGTGGGCAGGACATTTTATTGTCGACAGCGAAAAAAATATTAGTTAAAAGCTTTTTATGGAGTAGCTTGTGAATATTAAATCTTTAAGCGTTGACCGGATCAGGGAGTTGGCTGCAAGAGAGGACGGACCATCCGATGAGCTGCTCGAGGCCATGATGGCCGACAGTAGAAGCGGTGTCCAGGCTGTTTATAAGCACTACCTCAAGGCCAGGGTAAGGGATCGGGCCGAGAACAGACGCCTAGAGGAAATGTGCCTTTTTGAAGGCAGCCTCGGGACGAAACCGGGTCACCAACTGGTCGCGGGAATCGACGAAGCAGGACGTGGGCCACTGGCCGGACCGGTGGTGGCCGCGGCTGTAGTTTTGCGCACAGGGTTGCTGCCCCAAGGTCTGAACGACTCTAAAAAGTTAACTCCAATTAAACGCGAAACCCTGGAAACAGCAATTAAAACAGACGCTGTAGCATGGGCTGTGGGCATGGCTACAGTTAGTGAGATTGAGCTTTTTAATATTCATCACGCATCACTTTTGGCCATGAAAAGAGCATTAAACGGATTGCAGCTGAGTCCTGATCTAATCCTGGTAGACGGACGGTTTACACTTCCCGGTGTGGATGTGGACCAACGTCCGGTGGTGGGTGGTGACGGGCTCTGTCCTTCCATCGCTGCCGCCTCGGTATTGGCCAAGGTGACCAGGGATCGATTGATGGATACGTTGCACCTGCTATACCCCGAGTATGGTTTCGACCGACACCGGGGATATCCGACACCATATCACTTAACGACTATTTCAGTGCACGGTCCATGCCCGGTACATCGGCGTGGTTTTCTGCCGGTCAAGCAGTTAGCCGATTAAAAACTTATCAGGTAGTTTTTTGCGCCAGGGAGTTACAGAATTCACAATATGCTTTTCGTGTACTCCCCGGTTGGTGATATAGAGATTTAATTAATCAGTAAATAAGTAAAAATTTTAATGAAAGGGGGGAGGAATTTAATGTCTGATTGGGCGGGTGTGTTTATATTTTTTACAGTTGCGCTGGTTTTTGGTGCAGGCGGTATCCTAACTTCTTTTCTGATTCAACCCAGGCGGGCCAACCCGGTCAAAATGGAAGAGTACGAGTGCGGTGTACCAACCATTGGACCGACCTGGGTACAGTTTAGAACCAGTTATTTTCTTTATGCTTTACTATTTGTCATATTTGACGTGGAAACAATTTATCTTTATCCCTGGGCTGTAAGATTCAATAACATGCAGATTTTTACGTTCATTGAAATGATCATCTTCATCTTTATCCTTATTGTGGGCTTGTGGTACGCCTGGAAGGAAGGTGCGTTGGAATGGAAGTAAACAAAGAAAAATCAAGAATTGAAACAGCAAAAAGCGGAATTTGGGCCCCCGAATACTTCGGGACCAACCCGGACTACCACAACATGTACGAAGTAAAAAGAGTTATTTCGGCGGCTCCATTGGAAAAAATACTGAATCTAGTCCGGGCTCACTCCATTTGGCCGCTGGGATTCGGTTTGGCCTGTTGCGCCATTGAGGCGCTGATGGGAGCAAATGGCCCACGCTATGACCTGTCCCGTTTTGGGTACGAGGTTATGCGCGGCAGCGCTCGCCAGGCCGATGTAATGGTGGTTGCCGGAACCATAACCAAGAAAGCGGCGCCGTTTGTACTGCGCCTGTGGGAACAAATGCCGGAACCTAAATGGTGTATTGCGGTCGGCAGTTGCGCTATCTCCGGCGGTCCCTTCGTAGACTCATACTATGTGGTGCCCGGTGCCAACAAAGTGGTGCCGGTAGACGTATACATTCCCGGCTGCCCGCCCAGGCCCGACGCCATATTGGAAGGATTCATCATGCTTAAGGACAAAATCCTCAACAAGCGTAAGGTGGTGGCCGGGCAATGAAAGAAATAACAGCAGCGCCGGTAGAGGAGATCAAACAAAAGTATGCTTACGTTGAAGTAAACGAACAACAGACCATTATTGTTCCTGTCGACAAGCTCTTGGAATCAATGCAGGGATTAAAGGATGAATTTGAGTTTGACTATCTGACTAACCTTACTGCATGCGATTACCCGGATGAAACCAAGCTCGAAGTCGTTTATAATCTTAATTCCATTGGCAAGGGCTATACGGTAATGGTTAAGACCGTTATCAGCAGGGATAATCCCGAAATGCCGTCGGTTTTTCCCGTCTGGGGGGGAGCCAACTGGCAGGAGCGGGAAGTTTATGATTTGTTGGGTATTGTATTTACCGGCCATCCCAACCTGAAGCGTATTCTGCTGGACGACAAGTTTGACGGGTACCCGTTGCGTAAGGACTACCAGTGGGAAAGCGGCAGGGAGTAACCCATATGGGATATAAGAGGTGTAGCTAATGTTAAGGACGCAAGAATATGTATTAAACTTCGGTCCGCAGCACCCCAGTACCCACGGCGTCTTTCAGATTCTGCTCACCCTGGACGGCGAAAGGATTGTCAAGGCCGAGCCGATTTGCGGTTACCTGCATCGGGGCATTGAGAAGCTGGCCGAGGCACGTACCTATACCCAGGTAATTCCTTACACCGATAGGATGGATTACCTGGCCGCCATGTTGCAGAACGTGGGCTACGTACAGGCAGTGGAAAAGCTGATGGGTATCGAAGTACCGGAAAGAGCCGAGTACCTGAGGGTTATTTCCGGTGAACTGTCCCGTCTGACGAGCCATGTGCTGGCAACCGGCGTATACGCGCTGGATGTCGGCGGATTTACCGGTTTCTTACTTTGCTTCCGCGAGCGGGAAAAGATGATGGACCTGCTGGAGGAACTGACCGGTTCCAGGATGACGCTGAGTTACGCCCGTATCGGGGGCGTAGCGGACGATGTTACCGAAGGTTGGCTGGATAAGCTTAACAAACTAATGGATGAAATGCCGGGCTATATTGAGGAATATAACGGATTGATTACAGGCAATGAAATATTCCAGGCCCGCACCAAGTTCGTTGGCCAGCTTACCCCTGAAACATGCATCAATTATAGCCTCAGCGGCCCGGTGCTGCGCGCCAGTGGTGTCAACTACGACCTGCGCAAGGCCATGCCATACGGAATCTATGACCGTTTTGATTTCGAGGTTCCGCTGGGCACAAATGGTGATTGCTTCGACCGCTTCTACTGCCGGGTACTCGAAATGGAGCAATCCGTGCGGATTATCAAGCAGGCTATCGAGCAGATTAAGGAAGTTGACGGACCTGTGATGGCCAAGGTGCCCAAGGTCCTGAAACCGCCCAAAGGTGAGGTTTATCATGAGATTGAATCATCCAAGGGCATCATTGGCTATTACATTGTCAGCGATGGCACCAACAAGCCATATCGCCTGCATGTACGGCGGCCCTCGTTTATTAATCTGGGCTACCTGGACGAAATGCTCCGCGGTTATCTGATCGCCGACGTGGTAGCCATTCTGGGCAGTATCGATATCGTGCTTGGGGAAGTGGACTGTTAGCAAATATGGGATCATAGGGGAGAAGAGGCATGTTGGAAAATTTATTTGTGGGCACAGCCGACTGGCTCAGATCTCTTCTCGGAGGGATAGGGTTTTTACCCACTGAGATTGCGGAGTCAATTGTTTTATTAGTCAAGCTGGTTGCTGTCCTAGTATTTATTTTGGTTAATGCTCTGTGGCTGGTTTACATGGAGCGTAAAGTTGCCGCCTTTATGCAAGCCCGGATTGGCCCCAACCGGGTCGGTCCCTGGGGATTGTTGCAAACCACGTGCGATATTGGCAAGCTAATCAGTAAGGAAATAATTATTCCCAAAAAAGCGGATAAAGTTGTTTTTCTGCTGGCACCAGTACTGATTTTTTTGCCGCCGCTGATGGTATTTGCCGTACTTCCATTAGGTAAAAATATGGCGGCCCTTGACTTGAATATCGGGGTATTTTACTTGTTGGCCATTGCATCGCTGTCCACGCTGTTTTTCTTCATGGGCGGCTGGGCATCCAACAGCAAGTATTCCTTACTTGGAGCAATGCGGACGGTAGCCCAGATGGTCAGTTACGAATTACCGCTGGTGCTGTCCCTGCTGGGTGTAATTATGATTGTGGGCAGCTTGAATCTGTCCGATATTATTGCTGCTCAGGAACACACCTGGCTGATATTTACCCAACCAATAGCCTTTTTGATTTTCTTTATTGCCGCTGTGGCCGAAACTAACCGCTGTCCTTTCGACCTGGTGGAAGGTGAATCAGAGATTATTAACGGTCCGTATACCGAGTACGGTGGTATGGGATTCGCCATGTTCTTCCTGGCCGAGTATGCCAACATCATGGTGGTATGCGCGATGGCTACAATTATGTTCCTCGGCGGTTGGCATGCGCCATTTGGCCTGACGTTTATTCCATCCTGGGTATGGTTCTTCATCAAGATGTATGTGTTGATTTTTATCGTTATGCAGTTCCGCTGGACATATCCCCGGATCAGGATCGACCAGCTCATGGGCTTCGGTTGGAAGGTGCTTGTGCCCCTTTCCCTGGCCAATATATTCGTAACCGGTATTGGGATGTACATTTACCGGGCGATAGGGTGGTGATTGCATGTTTGGAAAAGGTTTAGTAAAGGGACTGCAAATAACCTGGAAGGAATTCTGGGCCCCCAAATTAACTGTGCAATACCCGGAAAAACAGCACACGGTACCGGAGCGCTTTCACGGTAAGTTTGTGTTGGACGTTGACAAGTGCATCGCCTGCGGGCTGTGCGCTAACGCTTGCCCCAACAGGGTGATCAGCCTAAACAAGCAAAAGGTGGGTAAAAAACAGTATCTGACTGATTATCAAATGAACATTCAGTACTGCTTATTCTGCGGGCTTTGTGTGGAATCGTGCAACAAAGATGCGCTGCACTTCACAAAGGATTTCAACATGAACCAGTATTTCTACAAGAATATCCCACTGGTGCTGGTACGGCGGGAAGCGCCAGCCGAACCGTTGGAAGAGCCGGCTATGGGCGGCGAGGATCAACCCAAGCCCAAGCTGAAACCTCAAGCGCCCAAAGAAGAAAAGGTTGCCAAACCCGCCGCACCCGCTGCCGAATCTGAGGCTGCCGCCGGTAAGGAGGGTCAGTAACAGATGGAGACAAGCATTTACGCTGTAGTTGCTTTTTATGGATTGGCTGCCACTATTCTGGGCGCGGCCACCATGGTAGTGTTTATGCGCAACATCGTGCATTCAGTTTTATTCCTGGCCATTACTTTTATAGCCATGGCCGGACTGTTCCTGTCACTGGACGCTGATTTCATCGCCGCGGTACAAGTGCTTGTTTACGCCGGCGCCGTGTGTATCATGATCGTTTTGGGTATCATGGTCATCCAGCGGACAGACATGAACGAAACTAACCTGTTTAACAAACAAATAATGGCCGGTGCCGGTCTGACGGCCTTGACAGTAGCATTTGGCGCCATATTCGCCGGTCGTACAGCCTGGGTTGAATTGGTCGCTGCCGATGCGGTACCCGCAAATACTGTTGATGCGATCGGCGCATTATTGCTCAGCAAATACGTAATCCCGTTTGAAGTGGCCGCGCTGCTCCTGCTGGTAGCACTGGTAGGTGCCATCGTTTTGGCCAGGGATGAGGAGGTGCAGGCCAATGCTGACAATTAGTCTCACTCACTACGTAGTACTTTCAGCGCTCCTTTTCAGCATCGGTCTTTTTGGTGTGTTAACCAAACGTAATGCCGTGGCTGTATTAATCTGCATCGAGTTAATGTTAAACGCGGTAAATATTAACCTGGTGGCCTTCAGCAAGTACATCACCCCCTTGGATTTTACCGGCCAGATTTTCTCCATTTTCGTAATCACCGTAGCGGCCGCCGAAGTGGGTGTGGGACTGGCCATCATCATCGCCATCTACCGCAATAGGCTGACCGTAGATCTAGATAACTTCGATTGGCTGAAGTGGTAGGATTCTCATGAGTGAAGGTAGGTGCTTTGGATAATGCTTGTTGAATTCGCGATGATGCATGCATGGTTGGTACCGCTCCTTCCCGCCCTGGCATTTTTGGTGATAGTATTTTTGACCCGGCCATTTGAAAAGCTCAGTGCAATTATTGCGGTGGGCTCGATGGCCATAGCTTGTGTTATCGCCAGCTTTGCGGCGTACGGAATATTCACCAACCATGAGTATACTAAAACACCGTTGGTTTATGCTGCCAAGTGGTTATCTCTGGGTATGCCGGGGGTTACCGACAGCCTAATGGTGCACGTAGGTGTGCAGCTGGACCCGGTATCGGCCATGATGATGTTCATGGTCTCGTTCATATCGACTTTTATTTTCCTCTATTCAGTGGGGTACATGAAGGGAGACCCGGGTTACTCGGTGTTCTTTGCTTACCTTTCACTGTTCGGCGCTTCCATGTTGCTATTAGTCATCTCCAGCAACCTGCTGCAGATGTTCGTTGCCTGGGAATTGGTGGGCTTATGTTCCTACCTGTTAATCGGATTCTATACCCATAAAATATCCGCCCGGGAAGCAGCCAAAAAAGCGTTTGTAACCTGCCGGGTCGCCGACTTCGGCCTACTTTTGGGCCTATTGGCACTGCAGATTACCTTCGGCACTCTAAATCTGGTGGAGCTGGGTGAAAAAATCCACAACTTCCAAGAATACACTAGTATTGGTATGCTGACCCTGATTGCAGTGCTGGTGTTTATCGGTCCCATTGGTAAATCCGGTCAGTTCCCGTTGCACGTGTGGCTGCCGGACGCTATGGAAGGCCCTACCCCGGTCAGTGCACTGATTCACGCCGCCACTATGGTGGTGGCTGGTGTTTACCTGGTGGGCCGGACCATGTTCCTGTTCCACGAGGTTGAATCGGCCATGCAGTTGGTGGCCGTGACTGGTGCATTTACCGCGCTGTTTGCCGCGACTATTGCCCTGACGCAAAGAGAAATCAAACGTATTCTGGCCTACTCCACCGTCAGCCAACTGGGTTACATGATGCTGGCCCTGGGTGTGGGCAGCCTGACTGCCGGTATGTTCCACATGTGGACCCACGCCTTCTTCAAGGCGCTGATGTTCCTGGCCGCCGGCAGCGTGTTGACCGCCTTGCACCACAAGGCCGATGTATGGGAGATGGGCGGCCTGATTAAGAAAATGCCCATCACCGGTTGGACATTCGTGATCGGCGGCCTGGCTATTGCCGGCATCCCGCCCTTTGCAGGCTTCTGGAGCAAGGACGAAATTCTAGTGGCCACCCTGGCTGAAGGGCACTACGTGCTGTTTGCCATGGCAGCCTTTACTGCGTTCCTGACTGCGTTTTATATGTGGCGCATGATTTTCCTGGTCTTCTTCGGTGATGAAAAACCGGAGAACCATCCGCAAGAGTCCCCTTGGACCATGACCGTGCCGCTTATTGTTCTGGCTGTGGGCGCCATCGGCGCCGGTTGGTTCGGAACCCCCTGGTACAACGTGTGGGCTGAGTGGATTTACTTCGGAGAACCGCACCACGGACCGATTAATTACGGCGCCATGCTCCTGTCCATTGTGCTAGCCGGTAGTGGTATTTACCTGGCTTACACGATGTACCTGAAGGACGCCCAAAAGAAACGGGCCCGCAAACTGGCCGAATGGTTCGGACCGGTGTACCGGATGCTGTACAACAAATACTATATTGACGAGCTTTACCTGTGGTTCAACCATGCACTGGTGGACGGTACCGCCAGGTTGTTTTACCTGTTTGACCTTTACGTGGTGGACGGACTCGTCAACGGCATTGGTACCTTTACCAAGTCGTCCGGCGACGGCTTGCGGGTGTTCCAAACCGGTCGGCTGCAGAATTATGCCCTCATTTTCTTCTTGGGTGTACTGGCAGTGGCCGTGCTGGTAACTTTCACCGGCCCTTCCGCCGCCAGCTTGGTTCTGGGAGGTGTGAAATAGATGGACTTTCCAATCCTGCTGACCATATTGCTGGCTCCGATAGCTGCGGCATTGATACTGGTGTTTGTACCCAAGGAAGAAAACCTGACCATCAGGAGCGTTGCTGCTGCAGGCACCTTTGTATCGCTGGCGCTTAGTCTGTACGCTTATTTCACCTATGACCAAAGCGTGGGCGGACTGCAGTTTGCTATGCAGATACCCTGGATTCAGGACTTGGGTGTAACCTTCTTCCTGGCCGCTGACGGCATCAGCTTACCCATGCTGCTGTTAACCAACTTGATTGGCTTCTCGGCGGTGTTTGCCTCCTGGAATATTAACAGCCGGCCCAGGGAGTTCTTTATCCTGCTCTTGCTCCTGATTGCCGGGGTTATGGGTACCTTTATCGCGCACGACCTGTTCATCTTCCTGCTGTTCTACGAAGTGGTGGTCATCCCCATCTACATTATGGTGGTCATCTGGGGCAGCTCCAAGCGCGTGACCAAGGAATACGCCGGTATGAAGCTGACCATCTACCTGTTAATCGGTAGTGCGTTCCTGCTGGTAGGCGTCATTGCGCTGTTTGTAAAAACGTCTGCTATGTCCGGAGTCCCGGATATGAGCTTTACCGGGATGGCGGTGGTCGCCCGGCAGCTATCCGGTTTCGACCAGATATGGCTGTTCGGTTTGATGCTGCTGGGGTTTGGTTCACTGATTTCCATGTGGCCGTTCCACTCCTGGTCACCCGACGGCTACGCCGGTGCTCCCACTGCGGTTAGTATGATTCACGCCGGCGTGCTGAAAAAAATCGGCGGTTACGGCCTGGTTAAAATCGCAGTATTCATGCTGCCTGCGGGCGCTGCCTTCTGGGCGCCATACATGGCGGTCCTGGGTGTCGCCGGTGTTGCCTACGCCGCTATGGGCGCCTTGGCGCAAAAAGACTTGAAATACGTTGTCGGTTACTCCAGCGTAAGCCACATGGGTTATGTTATCCTGGCCGTGGCCTGCCTGAATGTAATCGGACTCAACGGCGCCGTGGCTAATATGTTCGCTCATGGTGTGATGGCGGCCCTGTTCTTCTCCATGATTGGCTTCATCTATGAGAAGACGCATACCCGCTGGATACCCGACATGGGCGGCCTGGCCCGTCAGACTCCGCGCCTGGCAGTTGGCTTCATGATGGCAGCCATGGCATCCCTGGGTCTACCCGGCCTGATTAGCTTCATCCCGGAATTCACCATTTTCATCGGTGCGTTCGATGTGTACGGCGGTTTGGCTGTGGTCGGTATTGCCGGTATTATCATCACCGCGCTGTACGTACTGCGCGCCGGTGCCAACACACTGTTCGGTCCGCCCCGTCCGGAGTATAACCATCTCAAGGATATCAGGGGACCGGAAATGGTGCCTCTAATAGTGCTGGGTACAGTGCTGGTAGTCGGTGGTCTCCTCCCGTCTCTGTTGTTCGACATGATAAACAGCGGCGTCGTGCCCCTGCACGCAGCAATAAGCGACGCGCTTCAGTTAGGGGGGAAGTTCTAAATGACACCATTTGACTTCTCAATACCAATTAACCCGTCGGCCTTAACACTGGAAATGCTGGTGGCCGCCCTGGGACTGGGCATACTAATCCTGGGCATTATCTCTCCCAAGGGCGCCAGAAGTGGTCTCGGTTGGGTTAGTTTCCTGGGCCTGATGGGCATCATCGGTGTGGCTATCACCATGTGGGGCCAAAGCGGTGAACTGCTGGCAGGTATGTATCTGCTGGACAACTACGCTTTGTTCTGGAAAATCACCTTTATGGTAGCTGCTGCTCTGGTAATTCTGGGCAACATGCGCTACGTCGATAAGGTGGGCAACCAGGCCGAGTATTACAGCCTGACCATTTTTGCCACCCTGGGCATGATGGTGATGGCCTCAGCGGGGGACTTAATGACCCTTTATCTGGGCCTGGAACTGATGACCATCGCCTTTGTAATACTGGTCTGCCTGCGCAAGACCGACAATAAATCAGTGGAAGCAGGCATGAAGTATATCCTGCTGGCAGGTATGAGCTCGGCAGTACTACTGTACGGCCTCAGCTTGCTGTACGGTTTGACCGGCAGTGTAATCATGCTGGACATCAGCCGGATTATTGCCATGCAGCCTGTATCACCGGCCCTGGTTCTGGCCCTGGTGATGATTATCGCCGGTCTCGGTTTCAAAATATCAGCGGTGCCCTTCCACATGTGGTCACCGGATGTTTACGAAGGAGCACCAACACCGGTAACCTCGTTCCTGTCCATGGGTTCCAAGGCGGCTTCCTTCGCTATCATCCTGCGGCTGTTCATTACCGCGCTACCGGGCGTATGGGAAAACTGGGCCATGGTCATCGCCATCCTGGCTGGTATCACCATTATCATTGGTAACCTGGTGGCCATGCCCCAGACCAATATCAAGCGGCTTTTGGCCTACTCCAGTATTGCCCAGGCCGGTTATATCATGGTTGGTATGGTTACTGCGTCAGAAGCCGGTATTAAAGGTGTTATGTTCTACGCCTTCCTGTACGTGTTCGCCACAGCCGGTGCTTTCACGGTAGCGGCGTACTTCTACAACGTAACCGGCAGCGACGAGCTTAAAGATTATGCAGGTCTTAGTCAGCGTTCACCGCTGATGGCAGCAGTAATGCTGGTGGCCCTGCTGAGCATGGCGGGCATACCGCCGCTGGCCGGCTTCGTGGGCAAATTTTATTTGTTCAAAACCATTGTAGACGGTTACCTGTGGCTGGTGTTCATCGGCTTGATTATGAGCATGGTGTCGGTGTACTACTACCTGCGTGTAGCGCTGGTAATGTACCGCGACGAGCCCAAAGACCCGTCACCCATCAATGTATCCGGCCCGGTGACGGTAACATTGATATTGACGATGCTCGTTACCCTGATCATCGGTATCTACCCCGGACCGCTGTCCGAGGTGGTTAACAGCGCCGCCCACTCGTTCTTCCTGCACTAAGATAAAAGTAAAAAGAAAAGCCCTTCACCCGCATGTGAAGGGCTTTTCTTTTTAAATCAGGACCCAGAGTTGTTAGACATAAATTCGTGTAGGGGCGGACAGAGTCGTCTGCCCCTACATAAGAGAGTATGCTAAATAGTTACTAATTTTTAATCCAGAATGCATTCATCTAGTGAGGGCAGTAAATCTTCCTGGTATTGTGGTTGACCCAGCTCATTAATATTAATGTCCCCGGCCTGTCCGTATTGGTAAAGCTGATCCAACAATTCTACAGCTGCGCGTATTCTGGTTCTTAACAGGTAACCCCGGTTTTCCGATACTTTTAACACTTCACGTACATCCAGATTGGGATGCCAGTTATAAGCTTGGCCGTGAAAAACCTGGAGCTGTTCCAGAACGGTCAGGATTTCATCCTGGTTCAGCGGTTGAAGCTGGGGTGTAGCAATAATATGATTAAGAACCCTTTCGATAGGCTCACGTTGGGCGCGGTCCACATACGTAGTGGTGAGGTTATCAAAATCGTGTTTGGATTCTATCACATCCTCATGATAGGATGCTCCCAGGGCAAACATGGTAAAGGTGGATTCCAGGCGTGAATACCGCTCAGGAAACAAGAACGAGGCCATATTGTTATAAGCTTTGAGGCGGGCTTTTTTGCCAAGACGGCCCAGCAATTCGGTTTCATCAAACAAAATCACCCAGCCATTGAAACCAAGCAGTTTAAACAGATGACTTAACATATTGAAATAGTCCATACTATGACGCGTTTTAGTAAAGGGGACAGCATAGCGGACTGGTTGAGAAAAAATCCTTTTGTAGATCTGACGCAGCAGGGTAGTATTCATGAAGTCGCCTTCCAGATCTGCCATCAACAAATATCTGTCATCAGGATCATCAACATTCAGAAAAGATCTTAGAACGAAAAACAACTTATCCGTTTCCAAGTGTTTACTGGTAAAAGATAGCAGATCTGTAGCGATGGGGTTATTAGGGGTAATATCTTGTAATACATGTTGAAATCCGGGTTGTAGGCGTTGAGGTAGATAAGTATTGCTGATTAGTTTCTGATAAGCCAGATATAGTTTATCAAACGGGGTCTCTTTACTTAGAGAGATCAGACTGACAACCATGTTATTGCTATGGGCCAGGTTAAACACGGTATTCAAAAGGTGGGTTTTGCCCTCTCCATATTTACCGGAAATTACCATACCGCTGGATTCCCCAGTCTCACGCACCAAATCCAGCTTGTGGGAGATTTGCTTCATCAATTCTGGACGAGCTGAGGAGAAGTAATGCCCCACGGCCCGAGAAGACACTCCAGAACGTAGGGCCTCAACTACCCGCTGAGCTTCAAAATTCATTATTGCTCTGCTCCTTCCTGTAAAGTAGTCAGGGCTACCCGCCTGGGCAGAGATACCTTGCCAAACCTAGACCTGGCGTGCAGTTCTTCAGCAGTACTCAAGCTGATCGGGGTAGCAGTTCCTTGGTCAAAGCGGTTTATGACCTGGGCCAGGCGGGTGGACATTTTCATGATCCTTTCCGGTGTATATACCTCGTCAATCAGGCGATCTAGATCCACAATGTCGGCGAAACGGTTAAAACGGGTGCTTTCAATTTCATTCTGAATGCGCATCCAAAGCGCTTGATAAGACTTCAGACCTTTAGATTCATCATCCATCAGTCTGCGATCGAATGAAAAAACAAACATAGTGTGTTTCAAAGTATCAATTTCATCAATCAATTCACGGATACTTTCGTAAGCATCTTCACGTTTCAAACGGGTATAACGGATGGTTTCCGCACTACCGGCGCCCAACAGAACTTCTATATTATCAATGGAGATAACTAGACCCTTGTAACCTGCCAGGTAGCAAACCTCTACTAGGGAACGCAGCATGTGCCTGGCATTGTATTTAGTGATTTTGCTCGGTGACAAACCCAAGCGGCGCAGGGAGGGTAGTTTAGCTTCCCGGCTTCCTTCCATCCACAGCAGCAACAGCTTGCTGTTGGCTTCTTCCAAAATCGGGTGTCCCAAAATACCACCGGTCAACATCGCGCAAGCCAAGGCAAAATTATTGTCAATTAGGGGGTTGGAGAGAAATATATTTTCCAACTGCTGCCTTATTTCTCGCTTGGTTAATGGGTCCAGCTTCCCCTGGCTGGATAAATAATCAACAAAGCTAAGATCGTCAGGAATAATCTCGGGCTGATACCCCAACTGCCGGATCACCTCATAGCTGCATAGCTGTAAACGATCCAGCAGCTTAATCTGGCGCAATATCGCTGTATAGATTTCCTTAAAATCATGGATCCATAGTTCCCGCGCCGAAAGACTAATAGGAATATAGCCCATGTTCTCCGCTTCCATGGCTAGGATTTCCAGAAAGTGAGTTTTTCCACTTCCGGTACGACCGGTCAAGAACTTTATCTTGCTACCACCCTGGTCCAAATAATGATCCAGATATTTATCTTTCCAAAAATCCATCATGAAATCTGATCCGACGGATATTTCCCGCAAGATGTCACGATTACCTGGAGGCTGGCCCACTTTTAGGCGAGCTAAGGCTAAATTAATGCTCTCCAATGCAATCCCCCCTATTCAAAAAACCGGATGGTAGCCAGATACTGTTCCCGTCCGTCCTGATCCAGGATGCGGATAGCTTTGTTTATATTGCGGCTTGGGCCAAATTGAAACTGCCGTCCATCCTCTGTGGAACATAATTCTGAAGCATAAAGTCGAGCCAAATCAAAAGCGAAGCTCTGCAGGTCATAATCTCTACGGAAGCGGCGCATAGGGGTTAAAACAGTGTAAAGACTCTTTAAATAAATATCCCCTACTTTTGTAGTCGGCGATTGACCCTGGTGTTGTTTTAACTGCATCAAATCGTAAGCTGCCGCAAGCTCTTTGACAAAACCGCGCGGATCAAATGCTGCCTTAAGCAGTCTATCCCGACTAGCCTTTACATCTTGCACAAAAGCCAGGGGGCGCAGACATTGGACCCGTTTACGATCCAGGTATAAATCAAGATTCTCAATGTCGATCCTGACCCGGAAGGGAAACATCTCATAAGTAGGATAGTCCCCTTTTACGTCCACTTCCAGACGAGCGCAACAGGCGAGCAGTTGTTCAACAAAATCGCCATTTTCCACATAAGCGCGAATTCCGAAGTCGTCAACTTGATTTTGCATTTCTTCCATCAAGGTTTCCTGTTCCTTGATGTACGCGCGCATAGCTGTCAAATTCTTATTCCAGCTTTTAAGATCACCTTTTTCCATACTCTTACTCAGGCTCTTTAACACTTTTTGCTGAGTTTTAATCTTATCCTTCAGCTCTTTTTCGATAACTAGCATCTGTTTATACAAGTCCTCATAATCCATTATCTTATTGCTCCTTTTTCATTTCATATCCATGCAGTTTAAAATTAAAAACATGGTTATACCGTTAACTCAGTAAGTGGTAGAGCGTCGTGTCATTGCTATGAATACAACGAAATGAAGAACCTTGTCATTAAGCCTGTCATTGCTATGAATACAACGAATCTGTCATTCTGAGCGCAGCGAAGAATCTTAAAGATTAGATCCTTCGCTACGCTCAAGATGACAGTTCTCCCCCCGCGGTGCACAATTGTTAATTAAAAATGTTTATCTCATCCATGGGGATTACTGAGTAAAGGGAATAATCATGATTAAGAAAACTGATTTTAGGCATAAATTCGACACAATAACGATAATTTCCTTTCGGGCTTGCTTCAATAATCCAACAATGTCATACTAATTGCATACATGATTGACAAATATAAGGGGCCGGGTGAAAAGAAGTATGAACTATGTCCATAAAAAAAAATTGGCAAACGCTGCTAAAAACAGTCCTAACGTCTATGCCCGACTAAAAAAACAATTATTTTCCTGGCAGAAGGAATGCCTGGATATTTGGTTTTACAACCAGGGAAAAGGCATCGTAAACGTAGTCACCGGGGCAGGCAAAACTGTCCTGGCTTTAGGAGCCATAGCCAGGTTGGAATATGCATTGTCCGCAGAGCCGGCACCTGCATTAAAAATCAAAATTGTAGTGCCCAAGGTTTTCCTGGCAAACCAATGGCTTCAGAGTCTGCAGCAAGACCTGGCTGTTGCCAAGGCTGACATTGGAGTTTATTCCGGCCTGCATAAAGACCCTCCGACCCGTAAGTATATGATCTATGTGGTTAACTCGGCCCGTCATACTTTATCACGGCATTTACTGGATGACTATCAGCAAGGCAACCCGATCTTGCTTATCGCTGATGAATGCCATCGCTACAGCAGTCCGGAAAATTCGCGCATATTCAATTTTATATCCCAAATGCCTGTCAACGCCGCCCATTATTATGCCCTCGGTTTGTCCGCTACCCCGGAAACAGCAACCTCAAACGAAAAACTGGTACCTGCCTTGGGAGCGGAGATCTTTAAATACGGCTTTGTCGAGGCCTTAAATGCCAATATTATTAGTTCTTTTGCTATCTTTAACTTAAAATTGAACTTCACCCCGGACGAAAAGGAACAATATTGGGACTTGACTGAAAAAATCACTTGTGCCCTGGAAATCCTCATGCGTCGTTGCTCTTTTCTGTTGGGCCTAAACAGACTCCGCTTTTTTGCCAGCCTGGAGAACTTGGCGCAAAATTCGGAGGATCAGGGCATCGCTTCCCTGGCCCGTTTTGTACTCAGCTTGTCCACCAAGCGTAAAGATCTGGTCTACCGGGCTGAGTCCCGAATAAGCTGCGTCAAAAATCTGTTAACCCAGTTGCCGCAAAGTTCAAAGGTATTAATTTTCAGTGAAAGAATTGTCGTGGCGGAAACTATCTATGAAGAATTGCAGCGGCTGTTTCCCGGACAAGTGGGGCGTTATCATTCCGAAATGGATGAGTGGAGCAGAAAAGATATCCTGCGTAAATATCAAGATATGCAAATTCGCATCTTGGTAAGCTGCCGTGCCCTGGATGAAGGCTTGAATGTGCCCGCAACCGATATAGGGATCATTGCTTCCTCCACCAGTAGCAACCGGCAGCGCATCCAAAGGCTGGGCCGGATCCTGCGCAATTCAGGGAATAAGAACACAGCTAAGCTTTATTACCTGTATATAGGTTCATCCAACGAAGAACAGGACTTGCTGTCTGATATTTCCCTCGACCTGACCGGAGTAATCCCAATTCTTGAATTAGAATATGATCAGGATAGTCAAACCTTCCTTCATCCTGCTTATCAAGTCTTGGCAGATCGAGTGCTGGCTTACACCAGGCGGAAAAGTTGGAGTCCGGAGATAATTGCCGAGATAACTAGAAACCTGGAGCGCGGCAAGCTGAGTTGCGATTGGTGGCTCTCCGATCAAGAGTGCGTCTCGAAAGTTCGTAACGCGTCATCCCGTTCGGAACGAAATTACTGGGTTAGCATGCGGTTGCTGGTACAGGTCAGTCTTGGCCGGTTAGATGAATAGTGCTTATCTCTTCTCCGCGCATGACCTGAGCAAAAGCTATGGCCATCTCCTGTAATGATTAAAACCTTAACACTGTCATCCTCACAACAGTTCTCCAGAGCCTGAATTAAATCGTTTGCCAGCTCTAAATTAAGGGCATTATAGTTTGGTCTTTTCAGTGTGATTTTTCCTATTCCATTTTTTTTATCCAGAACCAGCGCGGTAGAACTCAAGGTCGACTACCTCCTCGAATGATTTAGTCTATTAACAAAATATTCTTAAAAGGAAACCAGATTCCTGCCGGTTGAAATAAAACATTATACATTGTTAGAATTGCTAGTAAATTGAAATTTACTTATTAGACTAATATGCTTGTTCACAATTAATTTTGACAATTAAAATCAATATGATGATTAAAAATTAACATGATTATTCCCTTTACTCAGTAATCTCCATCGATGAGATAAACATTTTTAATAAACAATTGTGCATTGCGGGGTGAAGCTGTCATCTAAGAGCGTTAGCGAAGGATCTAGATTCTTCACTTCGTTCAGACACGACGCTGTACCACTTACTGAGTTAACGGTATAACCATGAAAATTAATTAACGCAAAGCGATGGAGCTGCGTTTATCTACAATTATTAAATTTCGTGTTATAATTAAACACAGACAATAACATACAATTGCTAAACGGGAGGTTGGTTATGGAACAGCACAATTCATACCAGGGTTCGGCTAAATACATAGCGTCCCTGGAACTGTTAAACGCTGTTAACGTGTCGGTAGCGTTAAACAGACCACTGCTTATCAAGGGCGAACCTGGGACCGGCAAAACAATGCTGGCTCAAAGCATTGCTGAAAACCTGAACAAAAGGTTAATTATCTGGAACATCAAGTCCACCACTAAAGCCCAGGATGGCCTTTATGTGTACGATACAGTACAGCGTCTTTATGACAGTCAGTTCGGTGAGGGTGACGTGCGGGACATAGGTCATTATATCAAACTGGGTAAGATGGGCGATGCCTTTGTGTCCGATGAGAGGGTCGTTCTGTTGATAGACGAGATTGACAAAGCTGATATTGAGTTTCCCAATGACTTGCTCTGGGAACTGGATCAGATGGAATTCAACATTTTTGAAACAGGGGAAACGATTTGCGCCCGGCATCGGCCCATAGTGGTAATCACCAGTAATGCTGAAAAAGAACTACCGGACGCCTTTTTACGCCGTTGCATATTTCACTATATTGCTTTTCCCGGCGAGGAAGCCATGCGTCAAATAATCAGGGTGCACCATCCTGACCTGGAGCAAAAGCTGATCGATAGCGCTATTTTAGCGTTTTACAAGATCAGAGAGCTGCCTGGTTTGCAAAAAAGGCCTAGCACAAGCGAACTACTTGACTGGGTCCAGGCATTGTCCATCGGCGGAATGGATCCGGAAAAAATAATTAAAGAACTGCCCCTGCCCGGTGTATTATTAAAGAAAGACCAAGATATGAATTTAATGAAGCACCGCTTCGGCACTGTTGATGATCTTCCCGGCAAAAGGAACATTCCGGGATTCAGGCGGGTGTAATCGTTGTTTACAGATTTTTTTTATACATTACGCCGGGAGGATGTCAAGGTTACCATCACTGAGTGGTTGACCCTGATGCAGGCGCTGAAACTCGGCCTGGCCCAGGACAGCCTGACAGGTTTTTACTACCTGGCCCGCTCTGTGCTTATAAAATCTGAAAGTCGTTATGACGCGTTCGATCGTGCGTTTTTAAAATTTTTTGCCGGTGTCGAAACACCACCGCAGGTAACCGACGAAGTGTTGAAGTGGCTGGAAAACTCTTTGCCCCCGCTTAAAATGGACCCCAGCCAAAAAAACCCATTAATGGACTGGGACCTGGATGAATTGCGCAAGCAACTGGCCGACCGTCTTGAAAAGCAGGACGGCGAGCATCACGGGGGCTCGAAATGGATCGGTACCGGCGGTAGATCACCGTTTGGACACTCCGGTTACCACCCGGCAGGGGTGCGCATCGGCGGGCAGTCGGTAAATAAATCTGCTGTGAAAGTGGCCGCTGAGCGAGCTTTCCGTGATTTTAGAACCGATGAAACTCTGAGCACCCGTCAATTCGAACTGGCCCTGCGCAGACTGCGCCTGCTCAGTACCACGGTGGAGGGGGAAAAGGACACCCTGGACCTGGATGCCACCATTGATGCCATCGGGCGTAATGCCGGCAGGTTGGAACTGATCTGGGCCAGGAGCAGAAAAAATCGCGTTAAACTGCTGGTGTTGATGGATTCGGGCGGGTCAATGGACCCGTACCAGCGATTGTGCGGCAGGCTTTTTAACGCCGCCAACAAGTCTACCCATTTTCGCGATCTGCAGTTTTATTATTTTCATAATTGCATGTATGAGGTTTTATATAATGATCCTATGTGTCAGCGCAGAAATGCAGTAGATACATTTGAATTGTTGCGCCGATACGGGTCCGATTATCGCTTGATCATCGTGGGTGATGCCAGTATGGGTCCGGGCGAATTACTAAGACCATACGGCTCACTGGACTGGTGGGCGGAAAACGAAGAACCAGGTATAAATTGGATGCGCCGGTTGGCGGTCCACTTTGAATACAGTGCCTGGTTAAATCCCATTCCCCGGGCGCACTGGAACATGGTCGAAGGTGCTTATACCATTGGTGTTTTACAGCAAGTATTCCCCATGTTTGATCTGACCCTGGACGGTCTGAACGAATCAATTAAAGCTTTGATATCTAAGAAAAGTGCCAAAAAAGTTTAATTTGCTGATTTAAAGAGGTAAGGAGCTGATAAAAATGGCAGGAATTGACCTGGCAACGGAAATGCGCAGCAAGGCGGGGGAGATTTTTCGCGGTGGCTATAACTGTTCGGAGGCAATTTTTGTTGCCTTTCGGGAATTGGTTGCCCCTGATTTAAACCCGGAACTGGTACGCGTATTCACCGGATACGGAGGCGGGCTGGGACGTGCCGGGTGCATGTGTGGCGCCTTGACCGGTTCAGTAGCCATTCTTAGCTTGCTGACCGGGCGGGTTAACCAGGAAGGCGACCGTGAGAAGTGTTACGAACATGCCAGGAGTTTTCATGACCGTTTTGAGCACAAGTTTTCAGCTACCTGCTGCAGGGTGCTGAACCCACACCCATATGAAACTAAAGAGCATCTCAAGAACTGCCTTAAAATTACGGGCAATACGGCCAAACTATTAACTGAATACCTAATCGAAAAAAACCTTCTCCCGACTGCTAAGTAGGTTTAAAACCTTGACTGGACACAAGCGCAGTATGGGCATTAAAGGAGAAGAACTGGCTGTCCGTTATTTGATGAACAAAGGCTTTCAAATCATTGAACGTAATTTCAGGTGTCGAATGGGTGAAATTGATATCGTGGCCAGGGACGGTAATTACCTTGTTTTCGTGGAGGTACGCACCAGAAGCCGCAGTCAATATGGTCTGGCCCTGGAAACCATCACCAGGGCTAAAATTAAAAAACTGCGCCAGCTGGCTAGTTTTTATCTGGTTCGACACCCGCAGGATCGTTTATTCATTCGGTTTGATGTGGTGGCGGTAAACTGGGCGGGAGATACCGAGATAACTCACATTGATAATGCCTTTTGATGTTAAACACGTAAATTCGCCCGTTAGACACCTTTATTTGCCTTTTCAACGGTAACCTGTTGAGTATCGGCATGACATAGCCTAGTATAAGATTAAGAAAATATTAGGAGGTTTGCATATGTCGCCGCAGGTTAGCTATAGTGAACAAATTTGCGTTGAATGCAGACTGTGTAGTTTCTACTGGGGAAACAGTTGCCCGGGCCTGAGGAAATTTACCAGAGACGCTTGCGCTGAAATAGAATCTTAAAAATAATTACAAACCCCGCTTAATCGCGGGGTTTGTCTTTTAATACGCTAACTATGGCAAACAAGTTATTAAGATCCCTAATATGCTTGAGTATTGGGTCATAATAATGGTAATATAAACATTCCAAGAAGCAAACAATTTAGAGAGGTGAAATACATGCGGTCACTCCAATACTGAAGCGGCCCACTCACCTCCCCGTGATTTGTAGTTAACTGTTATCCCTATGACTTAGAATAATAGAAGAGTAGCTCGAAGCCAACACATTTCATAACGTTTTGTGCCTTGAGCGAAGCGAAAGGAATGGATATATACATGAATAACAAGGCGTTGTATAATATTTCTTATGGTCTGTATATCGTAACCTCAAAAAAAGGCGATAAATTCAATGGCCAGGTCGCCAATACCGTTTTTCAAATTTCTAGCGCACCGCCTACCATAGCAGTCAGTATTAATAAGCAAAACCTGACTCATGAATACATTAGGGAGGGCGGGGTCTTTGCCGTATCAGTGCTCTCTCAGGAAACACCATTATCTCTGGTGGGCCACTTTGGATTTAAGAGTGGCCGCGAGGTGGATAAGCTAGCCCAAATAGAGCATCAAATTACTTCCGGAGGATTGCCCTATGTAACCGAAAGTACCTTGGCCTGGATGGAAGCCAAGGTGGTGTCGGAAGCGGATGCCGGGACTCACACCATATTTATCGGTGAACTGACCGGGGCAGAAGTGCTCAGAGAAGGACTGCCCATGACTTATGCCTTTTACCAGCAAGTCAAAAGAGGCACCGTACCAAAGAGCGCTCCCACCTACACGCCCAAGGAGGAAAAAGCCGGGGAAAAATACGTATGCAACGTATGCGGATATGTATATAATCCCGAATTAGGTGATCCGGATAACGGTATCCAGCCCGGTACACCCTTCGAAAAGCTCCCGGACGACTGGCAATGTCCCGTTTGCGGAGTAAGCAAAGAAGAATTCACCAAAGAATAAGCAAAAGGGAAGCAAAAGGGGTCAGGCTCTTAACTTATTAACTTATTTCGAAAACCGAAATAAGTTAATAAGTTAAGAGCCTGACCCCGTGTTTACTGCACGGGTAATATTTCCGCAAATTGTGCCGGGTCGAATGCCTGGTCATACTCAATGCCGGCCAAAACGGCGGGATACTTTTCTTTAAGATAGAGAAACATGGGGATCATCAGCTGTTTCAGAGCATCGGGTGCTGATGGCAGTGTCAGTGATTCCAACAATTCACGCCACTGGGCCAAGGTGTGCTGGTACACAATTCTTGTTTTAGCCGCTCCTTCGGTCACCTCGGTGGGAAAATAAAATTGCTTATCACCGTCAAATAACCGACGGGTGACAACGGTTAGAGGCACACCTGACTTATTGGCGTATACCGCGATGGCTACAATCTTAGTTTCCATAACATCAATGCTTTGAATGTCCTCGGGCAATATCTGCTGCACTAATAAAATAGGGACATAACTCATCCTCTGCTCACTCCCTGTGAAATAAAAAATCTTTAGTATTATCCGAGCAAATCAACTGTAAAAATGCAAACAACCGCTTACCCGGTAATACTGAATTTATTATATTGCTCTTTTTGTGTTTCCCATAATAATGCCACTTTATCTACACGGGAATTGGGCGAACCCTTGTGACACCAGTCAATCATTTTGGACAGGTTTTCCTTCGGCCCTTCAAAAACTGCTTCCACCCGGCCATCATTAAGATTTCGCACCCAGCCATTAATATGTAGCTTTTCCGCTTCCCGCTTGGTAAAATCCCTGAAATAAACCCCCTGTACCCGACCGGTAATAAAAACATGCACCCGGGTT
This sequence comes from Desulfotomaculum sp., assembly GCA_016841675.1. Taxonomy (GTDB): domain Bacteria; phylum Bacillota; class Desulfotomaculia; order Desulfotomaculales; family Desulfallaceae; genus BRH-c8a. Next base: position 20,645 of record JAENYQ010000016.1, on the reverse strand, counting down.
ATAAACATCACCTCTTGATGTGTCAAGGGGACTGTGTCAAGGGGACGGTTCCTTTGACACATAAAATTTAAAGATAAACCAAAAAAAATAATGATGATGATTATTAGTTAGTTAGAACCTGATTATTAGCGTATCTTAAAGGTTTACCCAAAGGCACGTTGCCGGCACTTGCCGCACACTGGTGTTTTTGCCATACAAACCCCATGATATCATCTCATTTATTTTTCATATTTCAATTATTAAGGGATGATTTCCTCCAAACCCATCGGATTATAAGTGGTGAATAAGATTTATAGTTTCTAGCCATGGGGAGGCAAACACTAAAATGGGAATTTGAATTTTATGGTAATAGGGCGTGAAAAACATTACCCCCAGTATTTTCTTTCCATACTGCGGTACTGCACTGCCTCGGCCACATGTTCCACTCGGATATCATCTTTTTCCGCCAGGTCCGCCAGGGTGCGGGCCACTTTAATAATCTTATTGTGGGCCCGCGCGCTTAACTGCAGCCGGTCAAATGCCGACCGTAGCAGATTCCTGGCCTGGTCATCCAATTTGCAAAACTTTTTTATCTGCGTCGGGGTCATCTCGGCGTTGCACTTGGCACTCCCAAAGCGTTGGGATTGTATTTCTCTGGACCGCTGCACCCGCCGGCGGATTGTTTCTGAATTCTCACCGGGCTGGATTTCTTCCAGTTCCCTAAATTTAAGCCTAGGCACATCAATATGCAGGTCAATACGATCCAGCATTGGCCCGGACAGACGCTGCAGGTAGCGCTGCACTTGCAGCGGTGAACAACCGCATCCACGCTCGGGATCGCCTAAAAAACCACATGGACACGGATTCATTGAAGCTAATAGCATAATTGAGGCCGGGAATGTCACTGTCGAATGAACCCGGGACACAGTAACAGCACCGTCTTCCAGCGGCTGGCGCAGCGCCTCCAAGGCATCACGCTTGAACTCTGCAATTTCATCCAGAAACAGCACCCCCCGGTGGGCCAGGCTAATTTCACCCGGACGGGGAAACCGGCCACCTCCGACAAGAGCGGAGGTGGAAACCGTGTGGTGTGGTGAACGAAACGGCCTCTCGGTGATTAATGGCCTGCCGGGCGGCAGCAGCCCCGCCAGACTGTACAGCTTGGTGACATCCAACGCTTCTTCCGGCAGCATATCAGGCAGGATACCCGGCAGGCGGCGGGCCAGCATTGTCTTGCCCGACCCGGGCGACCCCAGCATAATTACATTGTGGCCACCGGCGGCAGCCACCTCAAGGCCCCGCTTGGCCGCAGCCTGACCCCGTACCTCAGACATATCCGGAGTGTTTAAGCTTTTTCCCCAGTATTTTTCATTGTCGACCACGTGCGGAGCAATGGTAACATCTCCGTGCAAATGCCGCACCAATTGCACTAGATCCCGTACCGGGTAAACCTCAACATTGCCAACCAGCGCAGCTTCATCCGCGTTCTCGGCCGGCACCATTACTCGGTGATAGCCTTCCCCGGGCATTGATGCCACCCGGGGCAGCAAACCGTTAACACCCCTGATCGAGCCGTTCAGCGACAGCTCGCCTAAGAAAATATAGCCTTGCAGCAATGCAGGATCAATTTGTTCGGTAGATGATAAAATACCCAGCGATATGGGCAGATCATAAACCGGGCCCTCCTTTTTCAGGTCGGCGGGTGCCAGATTGACAGTAATTCGTCGGGCCGGGAATGCAAAACCAGCGTTCTTCAAAGCGGCCCGTACCCTGTCCTTGGCTTCCCGTACCGCCGGATCCGGTAGCCCTACTATATCAAACCCCGGTAAACCGCTGGATGCGTCCACCTCCACCCGCACCAACTGCCCGTCCAGGCCGTTTATAGCCATACTGTAAACTATGGTCAACATTTTGGCAGGTCCTCCCGAGAAGAAAATAGAAATATGTCGAATCGATTTATAACGTCAGAACCCACGCAATAAGCGTGGGCACTTGCCATTTTTGCATTTTGATTTTTATTTCGACATAAGACAATAAAATCCTGTTACATAGTTATACCGTTAACTCAGTAAGTGGTACAGCGTCGTGTCATTCTGAACGAAGTGAAGAATCTAGATCCTTCGCTAACGCTCAGGATGACAGCTTCACCCCGCAATGCACAATTGTTTATTAAAAATGTTTATCTCATCGATGGGGATTACTGAGTAAAGGGAATAATCATGTCCTGTTATTGGCTTAAAAAGCATATTAATGTTACGCTCACTTCAATAATTGCAATTTGTCAATAAGTAGTGTAAATAGTTTTTAGATGGTTCCAATGGTCCGGTATTCATTGCCATTAACTAAACCCTCAATTATAATCAATATAACGGAACGAGACACACATCGTTTAATGAACGCGAAGGAATATCTCCAATTGATGGAAGGCAATGTACCCAATTATATCAATAGAGCAGTTACAAAGACGGAGGAATAATGAACATTCCTAGAAAATGGCGGGTCAAGGCTTCCGATCCGGCAATGCAATGCATACTTTCACGAAAACTGGGCGTCTCACCACTGATGGCCCAGATTCTGATAAACAGAGGTATTTTTACTGCCGCCGCGGCTAAAGATTTCCTGGACGTTTCCCTTGCCGGCCTGCATCCGCCCATGTTGATGCGTGATATGGACAAGGGTGTGGAACTGGCTGCCCGGGCTTTGGAAACAAAACAAAAAATACTGGTTTATGGTGATTACGATGTAGACGGGGTAACAGGCACGACTCTTTTGGTAACTGTGCTGCGTCGCCTGGGCGGTGAGGTTGATTATTACATTCCCCATCGCCTTGACCTGGGTTACGGATTGCACACCAAAGCGCTGCAGCAAGCCCGGGAAAACGGCGTGGGGCTGGTAATAACAGTAGACTGTGGTATCAGCAACGCTGCTGAAGTAGCTGAGTCTTTGGCTGGTGGTGGACCGGAAATAATTATTACCGACCACCACGAACCGCCCGCCGAATTACCGCCGGCCGCAGCGGTAATCAACCCCAAGCGGCATGATTGTAACTACCCGTTCCGGGAACTGGCCGGAGTTGGTGTGGCCTATAAATTTGCTCTGGCCCTGCTGGAAAAGCAAGCCTGCCCCGTTGACCCGGGCGAATACCTGGACTTGGTATGTTTAGGAACAGTGGCAGATATAGTACCGCTGTACGGAGAAAACCGGATCCTGGTTAAACACGGGCTTGATAAGCTGGCCCGGTTCGAAAGGCCGGGCCTGAAGGCTCTTTACCAAATATGCGGCCTGAAAAACGAAACTCCGGGCACCCGGGAAGTGGGCTATATTCTGGCCCCGCGGCTCAACGCTGCGGGCCGTCTGGGTGATGCCGGTACCGCAGTCAACCTGCTGCTCAGTGAAGATCTGGAATCAGCACTGGAACTGGCTGCGGAACTGATCCGGAATAATCAAACCAGGCAGGAGCTGGAAAGTGTGGCTCTGGGTGAAGCACTGGGCATACTGGACGGCGAACCATCCCTTGCTGCAGACCGTGTGCTGGTCCTGGCTTCAGCCAATTGGCACCCTGGCGTTATTGGTATTGTAGCTTCGCGGCTGGTAGATCGTTATCATAAGCCGGCCTTGCTGTTTGCCTGCGCGGGCGACCGGGGTAAGGGTTCTGCTAGAAGCGTCAAGGGCTTTGACTTGATGCCGGCCCTGGAGTATTGCTCTGGAAGTCTCCTGGAATACGGTGGTCATTCCATGGCTGCCGGTATCTCCATCGAAACCGCGCAAATTGACCGGTTCAGAGTTTTAATTAACGAATACGCTGCCGAAGTACTGGATAGCGGAAAACTGCCCGATATTCTGGAACTGGACGCCTTGGTTTCACTGCGCCAAGTAACCCATGAACTAGTTAACGAGATAGAAATGTTACAACCATACGGGCACGGCAACCCAAGTCCAATACTGGGCACGTCCAGTGCCAGGCTGCTCCAATGCCGGGGTGTGGGTAAAAATGAGGCACACTTGAAAATTAAGCTGGGGGAAAACCAGACCAACATTGATGGGGTTGGTTTTAATCTGGGCAAATACGTGGATGAATTGGCCGCCGGCAAAGATATAAGCGTTGCTTTTACTCCAACCATTAACGAATGGCAGGGCCGGAGTTATCTGCAGCTAAAGATTAATGACCTGCAAGGTGAACAAGGTGAAGCACAATCCTCATCTCCAAATGGCAGCCTTGATAACGAAAATCTTTTCCAACGAGCCGGAGAACTGATTTTTATCCCTGAAACGATGCTGACTAGTCTGCGGGATTACTTGACCCAAAACCACCACTCCATGCCTGGGGAACTGGGTTTGCTTAGGGTCGACAACGCAGTAAACCGAGTTGTTGGCCAAGCGTTTCCGGGACCTGTGCCTGGTTGTGAGCCCGGTGATAGTTTACTGACCAGACTGGCACCTGCTGAAAAATGCGTTCTGCTGTTAGTTAACAGCGCTCGCCGTACACTGCAGTTGGCCAGGCATTTTGAGTATCGTAACCCACTGTTCGCCGGTCGCGTTTCATACATCAACAGCTTTATACCGGCTGACCACATTGACAGTGAACTGCATAAAGTAATTAATGGTACTGTTAAGCTTCTAATATCTACATATGCCTGCAATACAGGGAAGCTGGTTAACGAGGCATCCGATTTGCTGTTTGACCGGATCATCATGGCTCGCCCTCCGGCTGCCAAGTCAGATTGGCTGAGTACTTTAGCATTTATAAATAACGAAGCGGTCATTGATATCAAGGCCGTATATAACCCGGAAGACTGGCGGAAAAACCAAATTTATCTGGATGAGTTGGCCCCGGAAAGGGAAACGCTGGCAAGCTTCTATACTCTATTGCGGTCACTGGCGCCAAACGGTACCGGCTCGTGCACCGTTAGCGAGGCGATTACCCGGATGCGCCGCCCTGAGCATGATATAGCATCCAGCATACTACCCACAGTGGCCGCCGCCATCTTCAAGGACCTAGGTTTGTTGCAATATCACTGGGAAGAGGATATGCTAGAGTATAAACTTTTACCCACCGGCGGGCAGAGAAGGGAACTAAATGAGTCAGCTACCTTTATCTGGACAAGAGGCATCAAAACAGAATGGCTTGACTGGATTGAATCCGGCGCGCATTCGAACGGGGCGTGACTACATGCCCTTGGATGATCTTGTCCAAAAGGTAATCCATTATAATCCTGATGCCGATTTGGACCTGCTCAGAAAAGCCTACGATTTTGCCGACCAGTACCACGCCGGCCAAAAACGCATTTCCGGCGACCCGTATATTATGCACCCGGTGGCCGTAGCTTCAATTCTGGCTAATCTGGAATTGGATATGGACACCTTGGTGGCCGGGCTGCTGCATGACACCGTGGAAGACACCGGAGTTACCCTTGAAGATTTGCAAAAAACCTTCGGGTTGGATATAGCCCTACTGGTCGATGGCGTGACCAAGCTCAACCGCCTGGAGTACCGTTCCAAAGTGGAGCGCCAGGTGGAAAACCTGCGCAAAATGTTCTTGGCTATGGCCCGGGATATCAGAGTGGTATTGATCAAATTGGCTGACCGCCTGCACAATATGCGCACCCTGCAGTATCACCAAGAGCATAAACAAAAGGAAATTGCCCAAGAAACCCTGGAAATATTCGCCCCTTTGGCTCACCGATTGGGTATTTACCGGCTTAAATGGGAAATGGAAGACTTGGCTTTTCGCTACACCAACCCGGAAAAGTTCTATGAGTTGTCTGAATTGGTGGCTCGGACCAGGGACAAAAGGGAAGAGTATATTCGCAGCACAATCAGTACCCTGAGTAATAAACTGAGCGAAGTTAAAATTAATACCGAAATCCAAGGCCGTCCCAAGCATTTGTTCAGCATCTACCAGAAGATGGAACAGCAACAGCTTGAATTTCATGAAATATACGATATAATGGCGGTTCGGGTATTGGTTGACACAGTACGGGATTGCTATGCCGCCCTGGGTACCGCCCACACTATCTGGGTGCCGCTGCCCGGCCGTTTTAAAGACTATATTGCCATGCCCAAATCCAACCTATACCAGTCGCTGCACACCACGGTGATTGGCCCTCAGGGCGAGCCCTTGGAAATTCAGATTAGAACCTGGGAAATGCACCGGACTTCTGAATACGGTATTGCCGCTCACTGGCGCTACAAGGAAGGAGGCCGGGGTGGCGACGTCGACCGTAAACTAAGCTGGTTGAGACAGTTGCTGGACTGGCAGAAGGAAGTAAAAGACGCTAGCGAGTTTATGGAGACCCTGAAAATAGATATCTTTTCCGATGTGGTCTTTGTATTCACGCCCCGGGGGGATGTCATGGAACTGCCGGCCGGTTCAACCCCCCTGGACTTTGCCTACCGGGTCCATACCCAGGTGGGGCATCGATGTATTGGCGCCAAAGTAAACGGTAAAATAGTTACTTTGGATTATGCCCTTAAAAACGGAAATATTGTAGAGGTGCTGACCTCCAAGCAAAGCCATGGGCCCAGCCGTGACTGGCTTAAAATTGTTAAAACCCCCCAGGCAAAAAATAGAATCAGACAGTGGTTTAAAAAGGAATTTCGTGAGGAAAATATAATCCGGGGTCGGGAAGCACTGGAACGGGAAATAAAGAAACAAGGCCTGGATACCGACACTATCAAGAGCGATAAACTATTGGAGCACGGCCGGAAAATGAACCTGGTTGGACTGGAAGACGTCTATGCCGCCGTTGGAGACGGTACTGCTTCCGCTTCCAGCCTGGTGAATAAACTGCGGGAAGAATTGACCCGCGAGGTTAAAAAAGAGCAAGCTGAAGAGCGGCTGCAAGACATGCTGCAGGAGACCCGGACCAAGCCATCCTGGGGTAAACCCACTCAGGGCATCCGGGTGCGGGGGGTCGACAACTTGTTGATTAAGTTGGCGCACTGCTGCAATCCGGTGCCTGGTGACGAAATAGTTGGTTATGTTACCCGGGGTCGGGGTGTCTCCATCCACTGTGAAAATTGCCACAACGTGGCAGCGCTGCTCAACGACCCGGACCGGCTGGTAGAAGTGGCCTGGGACAGAGACTTTCACTCTCCATTTCAAGTGCGTCTGGAAATTGAGTCAGCCGACCGGGCCGGGTTGCTTAGTGACGTGATGGCCATTTTAACTGAAGTGAGAATGAGTGCCCCCTGGGTAAGTGCCCGGGGGCGTAAGGACCATACTGCAGTGGTCGAAATGATTCTGGAAGTAAATGACATGGAGCAGTTGGATTACCTGATAGCCAGGTTGGGCCGGGTCAAGGACGTTTATAATGTGCAAAGGGCCGGCACCAATATCAAGAACAGGAGTCAGGAGTCAGAATAAAAAATGAATGACAGGAGCAGTTGTATTCATAGCAATAACAGGAACTTTGGTTCAGAATTACATAAAGCTTTATAACCGCTGCTGCCGCACAGTGGTATGGATTTCTGACTCCTGAATTCTGAATTCTGAATACTAAATAAAGAGGTCGATACAGTGAGAGTTGTTGTGCAGAGGGTAGCAGCAGGAGCAGTGGGCGCACCCGGACGGGAACGACGCAGCATTGGTCCGGGCCTGGTGGTTCTGCTGGGTGTGGGTAGTGAAGACAGCGAGGGCGATGCCCGTTACCTAGTGGACAAAATATTGCATTTGCGTATTTTCGAGGATCAAGACCGCAAGATGAACCTATCCCTGCTGGAGATTGGCGGTCAATTGATGGTAGTTTCGCAATTTACCCTATACGGCGACTGCCGGAAAGGCCGACGGCCCGGCTTTTCCGACGCCGCACCCCCGGAAATGGCCCAGAAACTTTATGAATTCTTTGTCCGGGAGGCTGTCAGCATGGAAGTCGATGTGACCACCGGCTATTTCCAGGAACATATGCTGGTAGAAATAATGAACGACGGACCAGTAACCATGCTATTAGATAGCAAGAAGGACTTTTAACCAAATAAATGTAACTACAAGGTGTCACTGAACTCAGTATAAAGAACCGGCACTGAGTAGTACCCAATAAATACATAATATGGGAGGTAAAAAAATGATATTTGAAGGATTTGCCGTAGGCCCCATTGAGTCCAACTGCTACATAGTCGGAGACGAACAAACCAAAGAGGTCGTGGTGATAGACCCCGGCGCGGACGGCAGGCGCATCCTGAACCGGTTGGAAGATAAGGGGTTGCATTGCAAGTACATCGTCTTAACCCACGGGCATGTGGACCATATCGGCGCGCTCAACGAAGTTCAAAAAGCCACCGGAGCCGAGGTGATGATCCATAAGGCCGACGCCGCAATGCTGATCAACCCGTCTAAGAACCTGTCCATGTTTATGGGCGAGAATGTAAAATTAAAAGAAGCCGATAGGCTACTTGAAGACGGAGATAAAATTCAAATAGGCAGCATTACCATTGAAGTAATGCACACACCGGGCCATACTCTGGGTGGCATCTGCCTCAAGCTGGACGAAAAAAACATTATTACCGGGGATACTTTGTTTGCCGGTTCGGTAGGACGTTCCGATTTTCCCGGTGGCAACCATGAACAACTGATCAACTCCATTAAAACCAAGCTGATGGTATATTCGGACGACACCAGAGTCTACCCGGGACACGGACCGTCATCATCCATCGGCTCCGAAAAAAAGCACAACCCCTTTCTCTAAACCTAGTTATTCAAGTCGGGGAAAGTGCCGGGCAAAAAAGGGGACAGGCTGCTTTTTCGTTTTTTGAAAAAGATGCCTGTCCCCTTTTTTGCACCACCGGAAAAGCAGATGTCTTAACCATACAAAATACAAACAGTGTAACCTAGTCTGTTGGCGTAAAAAAGTAGCCTGTCCCCTTTTTACTTTCTCTGACCAATGTTTTGAGGTACTAGTGCTGATGGGGTTTGCAGTGGTCGCACCCGCATCCTGACTGGTGTTTGTCTGCGCTGTTTAAATTATCTTTGCGAGTATGACCGGCGCCTTCCAAGGCGTCGACTACCTGGCTTTTTATGCCGTCTAGGTACTGCCGGCGTAATTTTTGTTGTTCTTCTTTTTCTTCATCTGTCAGACCCTCGTAACGCTGTTTACGGGCCAGGTAATTAATACGTTCTACTAGTTCCATGGTTATCATTACATCTTCACCTCTTTTGGATTATATCACCTAAGATAACTAAAACCAAAGGTCTGTCCACAGTTGATGATGGCCCCCGATAAAACACAATTTAACCGCTATGTTGACAAACTGGCCAAGATTACATAAAATTGGGTTCAGGTATAAACGCAGGCTGTTAGTCTGCCCTCCCGTACCGGAAAAAGGTAGCGGGAGTTTTCTGTTGCGGAAAATGATGGAACGAATTGGCAAGGGGACATCCCTCTTTGTGTCCCCAATGATGAAACGGAGGAAACTGTTATGCTTACGACACGGCCCCGCGGCACTGCAGACATACTTCCCGGTCAGGTGGAAAAGTGGCAGTACATTGAAGCCATCGCCGCTCTCGTAGCAAGAGAATACGGCTACCGGGAAGTGCGCACCCCGATTTTCGAACATACCGAGCTGTTTACCCGGGGCGTGGGCGAAGATACTGATATAGTGGAAAAAGAAATGTACACTTTTCAGGACCGGGGCGAGCGCAGCATTACCCTGCGGCCGGAAAATACTGCCGCTGTAGTGCGAGCTTATCTGGAAAACAGTTTGTACGCCGGACCGCAGCCCGTCAAGCTTTACTACATTGGGCCTATGTTTAGATACGACCGTCCCCAGGCCGGACGCTTCAGGCAGTTCCACCAATTCGGCGTGGAACTTTTCGGTACCAACCACCCGGCTGCAGACGCCGAGGTCATGGCGATGGCGATGGATTTTTATGGCCGTCTGGGCCTCACCGGCTTGGAACTGCATATCAACAGCGTGGGCTGCCCCAACTGCCGGCCTGTGGTGCGGGAGAGTTTGCTTAAATTTTTTGAACCGGTTTATGGCGAACTGTGCCCCAACTGTCAGAACCGGTACCGCAAGAACCCGCTTCGTTTGTTGGACTGCAAGTCCGAACGGTGCGCCGAACTTTCTAAAACTGCTCCCACCACCGTGGACTGCCTATGCGATGACTGCCGTACCCACTTTGAGCAGGTACAGCAGTATATGGACGACCTGGGGGTACCATATGTGTTAGATAACCGTTTGGTCAGGGGGCTCGATTACTATACGCATACCGCGTTTGAAATAATGGCCTCGGATATCGGCGCCCAAAGCTCCATCGGGGCGGGCGGCAGGTATAACGGGCTTATCGAGGCCGTGGGCGGTGCTTCCGCGCCGGGCATCGGATTCGCCTTGGGCCTGGAAAGAATTATTTTATCCCTGGACAAAAGGGGCAACTACCCCGATCTCAAGCCCATACCCGAGGTGTTTTTAACCGTTACCGGTGACAAGGCGTCCCGGGAAGGCTTCAAGTTACTGGCGTCCCTCCGGGCAGCCGGAATATCGGCCGACATGGATTACCAGGGTCGCAGCCTGAAGGCGCAGATGAAGTATGCCGGTAAATTAGGTGTCCGCTACACAATGATCATCGGCGATGCTGAACTGCGGCAAGGCCGCATTGTGCTGCGGGACATGTCAGTCGGTGAACAGAAAGAGATTGCCTTGCCCGATGTAGTAACCGCGGTTACCCGGGGATTGGGCAGCGGAGAATAGACAGGAGGTTAAATCAAATGTCCGAATCCATGTCGGGAATTACAAGAACACACTATTGCACAGAAGTATCTGCCGCCAACCAGGGGCAAACCGTTACCCTGACCGGTTGGGTGGATACCCGCCGGGACCATGGTGGTCTGGTATTTATTGACTTACGCGATCGTACCGGCATTATCCAGGTGGTGATTAGCCCGGATATAAACGCGGCCTCGTTCAGCAAGGCCGGCGAAGTGCGCAGTGAATACGTGCTTGCCGTAGTCGGCAAAGTATCCCCCCGGCCCGAGGGAACAGTCAACCCCAACCTGGCCACCGGTGAAATTGAGGTGCTGGTCGACGAAATGCGCATTCTCAATCGGGCCAAAACACCGCCTTTCTATATTGAGGACGGAGTGGAAGTGGACGAAAACCTGCGCCTCAGGTATCGCTATCTGGATCTGCGTCGGCCCCAAATGCAGCGGACCATGATGCTCCGGCACCGGGCCTCCAAGTCGATACGGGATTTTTTGGACCAGCACGGGTTTCTGGAAATTGAAACCCCCATGCTTACCCGCAGCACCCCCGAGGGAGCACGGGATTACCTGGTACCCAGCCGGATCAATCCCGGGCGCTTTTACGCCCTGCCCCAGTCCCCCCAACTGTATAAACAAATTCTGATGGTGGCCGGGATGGACAGGTATTACCAAATGGCCAGGTGTTTCAGAGACGAAGACTTAAGGGCCGACCGGCAACCGGAATTCACTCAAGTAGACATTGAAATGTCCTTTGTGCAGGTGAAAGACATACTGCCGCTGATGGAAGAAATGATTGCCCGGCTGTGCCGGGAAACAATAGCTCTCGAAGTTACTGCGCCTTTTCCCCGCTTGACATACCAGGAAGCCATGGACCGCTTCGGCTCAGATAAACCCGATACCCGGTTCGGCATGGAAATAAAAGATATTACTGACGTGGCAGCCGGATGCGGTTTTAAAGTCTTTGCTGCGGCGGCCCGGGGCGGCGGACAAGTGCGGGGCATTAACGCCAGCGGCTGCGCCGGACTAAGTCGCAAAGATATTGACGATTTGACCAAATATGCAGCAATTTACCAGGCTAAAGGCCTAGCTTACATGATTGTTAACGGCGACGGGATTAAATCGGCTATTACCAAGTTTTTTAGTGACAGCGAATTAGACACCATCCGAGAGCGCTTCGACGCCCGCGAAGGCGACCTGCTGCTGTTCGTAGCGGACAAGCCCAACGTGGTAGCGGCAGCCCTGGGTGCACTCCGGCTGCACCTGGCTGAAAGGCTGGACATGATTCCCGAAGATCAGTACGACTTCCTGTGGGTCACCGATTTTCCCCTGGTTGATTACGACGAGGAGGAAAAACGCTGGGTGGCCATGCATCATCCGTTTACATCCCCGCGGGAGGAAGACATGCCGCTGTTGGACAGCGACCCGGGCCGGGTGCGGGCCCAAGCCTATGATATGGTGCTCAACGGTATCGAAATCGGCGGCGGCAGCATCAGAATTCACCGCCGGGAGATGCAGGAAACAATGTTTGCCGCCCTTGGATTGACCGAGGACGAAGTGCAGGAGAAATTCGGGTTTTTGCTTGATGCATTCGAGTACGGCACTCCGCCCCACGGGGGCATTGCCTTTGGTTTTGATCGCCTGATTATGCTGCTGACCGGCAAGAAGACCATCCGGGACGTTATCCCGTTCCCTAAAACCCAGAGCGCTACCGATTTAATGAACATGGCCCCCGGCGGGGTGGATAACCGGCAGCTGAAAGAATTGCATATTAAGCTGGACATTAAGGTAAAGAAATAAGGATGGTTTTAATTCTAGAAAATTCAGTTTTTTTTAAAAGGACAGGGTCTGATTACTTGCTTTGAGCTACTGTGTTGTGTTACCATATACTCAAGAAGAGTTAATCATACCCTGCGGTGCGCGTGAATTGCTTGGAGTTTTGGGGCCAACACCGATTAAAAGGGAGCCCGGGCTCTGAATGTGAAATGTATACCTTAATATGGTAATGGTGCATTTAAGGAATGGGACTAAAGAATGTCCCCAATTATGGAATTTTCCAATGGAATGTACCCTATGCCTAACAAGGAAACAGGAAACATTTAGGAGGGCACCCGCCTGTTGAGAACAAGTTCAGGAAACTTTGAGTGTCCACGGCACCATGGGGTTAAACATGTGCAACCAAGATAATTAAGTTTCCAGTAGGTAGCCGCATGCCGGATGCTTACTGGAAATTTTTTATTAAGGAAAGGGGACACACCTCCGTCTAAGGATAGGGGACACACCTCTTGCAGAGGAATGTCCCCAACGCATGAATGTCCCTAGCCCAAGTTTCGATTTTCCATCATAAAAATCGCCCTAAAAATATTTTTTCATCACGTTATTACTGGGCTTGCGGCTTCAAAATCGCAAAAAAGTGCAAAAATAGTGACCTAAAAAAATTACCATGGAAATGGGTTCCATTGACCACAATATCCTTGCTTTGTTAACCTTAAATAGGAAATAAAACACCATTTTTCGAAAGGATTATTACAAATATGACAATAATTTACAAGTAGTGACCGAAAAAATTATAGAAATCCAGTAAACGCAAGCTTTTTGGGCATTTAAATCGAAACTTGGGCTAGTGAGGAATGTTCCTAATTTTAAATGTCTGCCAATATGAGATGGAGATGGAGCGCGGGCCTATGGCTGCAATATTTGAGCGAACTGAGTTGTTAATCGGCCGGGAAGGGCTGACCATACTTGCGGCCAGTAAAGTGGCGATCTTCGGTTTAGGCGGGGTGGGCTCCTTTACCGCCGAAGCATTAGCCCGGGCCGGTATCGGTTCCCTGTTTCTAGTGGACCACGATACCGTGTCCACATCTAACATCAACCGCCAGTTGCATGCCCTGACCCACACCGTTGGGCTACCCAAGACCGCAGTAATGGCCGAACGTTTGCAAGGTATAAACCCTAAGCTGAAACTGGAGACCAGACAACGGAAATTTACCCCGGGTGCAGCAGAAGAAATGCTGGACAAGCAGCAATTAAATTTTGTAGTTGACGCCATAGACGATGTTGATAACAAAATAGCACTTCTGCTCCATTGTGTCAGACGGCAAATACCGGTAATATCGGCTATGGGGGCCGGTAACAAGCTGGACCCCACTTCATTTAAGGTGGACAGCATTTGGAAAACCACGGTCTGCCCCCTGGCCCGGACAGTCCGTAAAAAACTCCGCGCCGCCGGTATTCAAGAGCATATTCCGGTAGTCTACTCCATCGCCAGTCCTATAGCTGTGCCAAGTTCCCAGGCCGGGAACCGCCCCGTTCCGGGCAGTATATCTTATGTCCCTCCGGTGGCGGGGCTGTGTATGGCCGGTTATGTAGTAGACAAGTTATTAGAGCTGGGCGTTTTTAACAATATGAATTGACATTTTTTATCCATGCAGATATTATATAAAACATGGATATGCTATCCTTGGAAGTTCTATTACGGTCTTATTTTTTCATCACTAATTATTACAATTTAGGGTAGCCATGTGCAGCAACATAGATTACGTTGAAGGGAGAGTGTAACGTGGCCAGTGAGAATATTAACATTCTCGGTGAATCAAACTTTCAGCAATTTATTGATAATGCCACTACACCGGTACTAGTTGATTTTTGGGCGGAATGGTGTGGACCCTGCAAAATGATTGCTCCCGTGGTAGAAGAAATGGCTAAAGACTATGAAGGCAAAATAGCAGTGGCCAAGTTAAATGTGGATGAAAACAAGAACATACCAACCAATTTCAGCGTTGTCAGCATCCCCACCTTAATTATTTTTAAAGGCGGCAAAGAAGTAGAAAGAGTCATCGGATTCAAAACCAAGAAAGAACTACAGGCAGCAATAGACAAGCATATCGCATAATGCGGCCCTAGTTTTTACTTATTGGTTTTACCGTTTAATGCTATTGTCTAGTTCCAAACTTAGTGGCCAATTGATGGCCAAAAAATAATATTGTACCTAAAAGGCGCGCAGCTAAGGAACCTGATTTAGTGCGCGCCTTTTTTATTGTTAAGGAAAGTATACTGGAAACCGGGTGGTGGTACCTGAAGCGAACATACGAGGCCCATTCAAAGAGCGAAGGAGGCGAAGGATAAGCGGCGAATCTGTTTGAGGCCCGAAGGGCCGAGTTATGAGCCGCCCGTAGCCGAGTGAGCTCGTACATAAATAAGGCCGAGTCAGTGAGCGGAAGGTACCACCACCCGGTTTTTTATGATTTTTTGGGGTGGTGAAAAAATGGAAGATATGTTCCGACAGGCAGCCGAAAAAAACATGCACAAGACAGCGCCACTGGCTGTACGGATGCGGCCGCGCACACTGGCTGAGTTTGAAGAACAACACAGCCTGGTGGGGCCGGGCCGTCCGCTAAAAAAACTCATTACCAGCGACGGGCTGCAGTCACTGATTCTTTTTGGCCCGCCCGGCACCGGCAAAACTACCCTGGCTCATATCATTGCTAACATGACCAGCGCGCACTTTGAAAAAATAAACGCCGTTATGGCCGGGGTGGCGGATATCCGCAAAGTGGTGGAACAAGCCAAAGACCGCTTGGCCATGTATAGCCGGCGTACCGTGCTGTTTATTGATGAGATTCACCGTTTCAACAAGGCTCAGCAGGACGCGCTGCTGCCTTTTGTTGAGGACGGGACAGTGGTGTTAGTGGGCTCCACGACCGAAAATCCCATGTTTGCGATAAACCGGCCCTTGTTGTCCCGGTCGCTTTTATACCGGTTGGAACCACTATCGACAGCTGCGCTGGGCAGGGTGCTGCACCGTGCCCTGGCGGACACTGAACACGGCCTGGGTGACTACCGGGTGGACCTGGAAGATGGCGTACAGAATGCCATCACCAGTTTTGCCAACGGCGATGCCCGAGCAGCCCTAAACGTGCTGGAACTGGCGGTACTAACCACCCTGCCCGGAGAAGACGGCCGGCGGTTGGTCACTATGGAAGCGGTGAAAAACGTCTGCCAGAACCGCATCATTCAGTTTGACCGGGTGGATGAACATTACGACGTAATCTCAGCATTTATCAAAAGTATGCGGGGCTCGGACCCCCAAGCCGTCCTTTACTGGCTGGCCAGGTTACTGCATGCCGGCGATGACCCTGTTTTCGTGGTCCGGCGGATTATGATCCTGGCTGCCGAAGACATTGGATTGGCCGATCCCCAGGCCCTGATGGTAGCCACCGCCGCAGCTCAGGCAGTGGAGCGCATCGGTATGCCCGAAGCCAGGATTATCCTGGCCGAAGCCGCGGTGTACATGGCCCTGGCTCCTAAAAGCAACGCCGCTTACCTGGGCATTGAAGCTGCTTTGGAGGCGGTCCGCAGTGAAACAGTAACAGCAGTACCGACGCACCTGCGGGATACCAGTTATAGCGGCGCCAAGCAAAACCTGGGTCACGGCATTGGTTATAAATACCCCCATGATTACCAAAACCACTGGGTGATCCAGCAATACCTGCCTGATAATATGAAAAACAGGAGCTTTTACCGTCCCTCGGAACAAGAAAGAGAAAAATACATCTGGGAACGTTGGCAAAGCCGTAAAAAAAATAACAACAAGTAAGAAAATAAGAAGGAAAAAAAGTAAGAAAAACTTAATTGACAATAACCTATCGGAATGCTAAGATATCCATGTAATTAATCCCGAGTGATTTAGTGTGAATTAAAGAGGGTGGGTGGGACTATTGCGGTTGTCCACACGTGGACATTACGGGTTAAAGGCCATGTTCGACCTGGCCCAGCATTACGGAACCGAACCCATTCCGCTAAAGACGGTGGCCGAACGACAAAACATTTCCGAAAACTACTTGGAACAGTTAATTGCCACCCTGCGTAAAACAGGGTTGGTAAAAAGCGTACGGGGTTCCCAGGGAGGTTATATACTGGCCCGAGATCCCGAAAAAATAACCGTGGGTGACATAATCAGAGTCATGGAAGGACCAATTGCTCCGGTGGACTGCGTAAGCGAAATTGAACCCGCCGAGTGTGACCAGTCCGACTACTGCATCACCCGGTCGGTGTGGGCCAGGGTCAGAGATTCACTGGCCGAGCTCATGGACTCGATCAGTTTGGCCGATATGTTACGCGACGCCGACAAGGCGGAACGGGAAAGACGCGCTTAAAGTCAGTTATACTAAATATATTACAATTAGCACTTCTTTAGTCAAACAACAATATAAGCCAAAAGGAGGAGCAAATCATTGCAAAGAGTATACTTCGACCATAGCGCCACTACGCCGGTACGTCCGGAAGTTGTTGAAGAGATGCAGAAATTTCAGACCGATTTTTTCGGCAACCCCACCAGCGTGCACTACTTTGGCCGGGTGGTCAGAAAAGCCATTGAAGAAGCCCGTGAAAAAGTAGCCCGGGCCATCGGCGCCCAGGCCAACGAAATTGTTTTTACCAGTGGCGGCACTGAGTCCGATAACATGGCTATCCACGGTATAGCCATGATAAATAAAAACCGCGGCAATCACATCATCACATCTGCCGTGGAACACCACGCTGTACTGAACACCGTTAAGGCGCTGGGTAAACAGGGTTTTACCGTCACCATCCTGCCGGTGGACAAGCACGGTATGGTTGACATTGATGATCTGGCCAATGCTATAACGGACAAGACCATCCTGGTTACCATCATGCACGCCAACAACGAAATGGGTACAATTCAGCCCATTAAGGAACTGGCCGCCTTGGTCAAGAGCAAGGGTATCACATTCCACACCGACGCGGTGCAGACCCTGGGCAAAATTCCTGTTGACGTGAACGACCTGGGCATAGACCTGTTAACTATCAGCGCTCATAAGATATACGGGCCCAAAGGTGTTGGCGCCCTGTATATCCGTAAAGGCACCCGTTGGAGACAATCACTGTTCCATGGCGGAGCTCAGGAGAAACTGCGCCGTTCGGGCACCGAAAATGTCCCCGGCATTATTGCCATGGGAAAAGCCTGCGAATTGGCAGTCCGGGATCTGGATCAAGAAC
Source organism: Desulfotomaculum sp. (assembly GCA_016841675.1). GTDB lineage: Bacteria > Bacillota > Desulfotomaculia > Desulfotomaculales > Desulfallaceae > BRH-c8a. Next base: position 2,955 of record JAENYQ010000016.1, on the reverse strand, counting down.
CCGCTTACCTGACCGGATTGCGGGATAAATTAATTAAAGAAGTTATGGATAGAATCCCCAATACCAGATTAACCGGCCATCCGACCATGCGTCTGCCCAACCATGCCAGTTTTACCTTTGAATATATTGAAGGTGAATCAATGCTGCTCAGCCTGGATATGAAAGGGTTCGCGGCATCAAGCGGGTCAGCCTGTACATCCGGTTCCCTTGAACCATCCCACGTTCTGCTGGCTATGGGCATCCCCCATGAATTGGCTCACGGTTCCATTCGCATCACCCTGGGGCGTGATAATACGCCCGAAGACATTGATAGCTTTATGGAAGTAATGCCGCCCATCGTGGAACGGCTTAGGGCCATGTCGCCCCTGGACCAGGAAAATGAGTTTGCCATGGAAAGTGACTGTGTGTCCTGTAAGGCCAGCGATTCCTGTCAGAGGCAGGTATAACTACTCAGGAGTCAGGAGTCAGAAATCAGGAGTCAGAATGAAAGAACCGGCTAAACATAAATTGGGGACATTCCTCGACCTCAAAGAAATATCTGAAATCTGAGGTGTGTCCCCTTTCTTTAAAGACTTAATAGCATGGCAGAAGCGCAATTGTTTGTGCTTGCGGTTTCATAAAAACGTTTCCTGTAAACGTAGCAAAGCGGAATGGAAGCATGTCTTGGGACATTCTAAATCCTGACTACTTAATTCTAAAATACTGAAAGAATATTTTTATCAATTATGCAAAAAATATGGGGAGGATGCGGGCATGTATACCGAAAAAGTAATGGACCATTTTGAGAATCCGCGCAATGTGGGTGAAATTTCCGATGCTAACGGCGTAGGCCAGGTGGGTAACCCCTCCTGCGGCGACATTATGAAAATTTACCTCAAGGTGGAAGACAACATAATCACAGACGTAAAGTTCAAAACCTTCGGTTGCGGGGCAGCCATCGCCACCAGCAGCATGGTTACTGAAATGGCCAAGGGCAAAACCATTGAGGAAGCGTTGCAGTTAAGTAACAAAGCTGTGGCGGAAGCGCTGGATGGCCTTCCTCCCAAGAAAATGCACTGTTCCAACCTGGCTGCCGATGCGCTGCATGCAGCTATTAAAGACTACAAGGAAAAACAAAAATAACGGATACCGGGTGATATATTGGACACAAGTAATAAAAAAGTAGTTGTGGCCATGAGTGGCGGCGTGGACAGTTCTGTCACCGCCGCCCTTTTACTTGAACAGGGTTACCAGGTTATCGGAGTAACCATGCAGCTATGGGACCCTTCAGTAACCGAAGTGGACGGTGATTACGTAGGATGCTGCTCTCTGACAGCGGTGGAAGATGCCCGGGCCGTCGCCGACAAACTGGGCATCCCGTATTACGTGCTGAACTTCCACGCGCTGTTCCGGCAGACCGTGGTACAGGACTTCTGCCGCCAGTACGTTAGGGGTCGAACCCCCAACCCCTGCGTTCTCTGCAACCGGGTCATTAAATTCGAAGCCCTGCTGCAAAAAGCCCGGGCTCTGGAAGCCGACTACTTGGCCACCGGCCATTACGCCATCATCGGTTACGACCGGCAAACCGGCCGCCATACGCTAAAAAAAGCCAGTGATCAGCGCAAGAACCAGACTTACTTCCTTTATTCCATGACTCAGGACCAACTGGCCCACACCCTAATGCCGCTGGGCACCTTCATCAAGGATGAAGTGCGACAGATGGCGGCTCAAAGAGGCTTGAAGGTGGCGGAAAAACCTGAAAGCCAAGAGATATGCTTTGTACCCGACGACAACTACCGCAATTTTTTGCGGGAAAACGTTGCTGAACAAATCCAGCCCGGCCCTTTTTTGGATCTTAACGGCAATGAAATAGGCCGTCACGAGGGTATTGCCTACTACACCATCGGCCAGCGCCGCGGCCTTGGCTTGGCCACCGGAGAAAGAGTTTATGTGGTGGATATTGACCCGGAACGTAACGTCGTAATCGTCGGGCCGGTGGAATCGCTAAGCAAAACCAGCCTGATGGCGTCAGACCTTAATTTGGTGCTGGTAGACAAAATCACCGCTCCCATCCAGGTTCAGGCCCAGATCAGATACAACAGCGCTCCCGCCCCGGCCACCGTAACCCCGGTGGATGAACACCGGGTCCGAGTTGATTTCCAAGCACCGCAGCAGGCCATCACGCCAGGCCAGGCCGTAGTATTCTACCAGGAAGACTATCTCCTGGGCGGCGGCACCATTGAGTAGACCTCGGGGTCAGACTTTTGTGTCAAAGGAACCGTCCCCTCTGACACAAAAGTCTGACCCCGCTTTTTGCATTACCCGGCAAAAAATTGGGCATAATGGGGCTATGCGAATTTCGAGGGGGCGATAGGTTGCATTGCCCGGTATGCGGCGGTAAATCCACCGGCAAGGTGGGCGTAGAACAATACTATTGTTGGGATTGCTGCGTTGAATACAGGAAGAACAAAGAAGGGGTCAACATTTTCGAGGTTGGCGAGGACGGCAGCCTGGTTTCTCTTGATCCGACGAATGAAGGTCTTTTGTAAATCAAAAACCTACTGAAAGAGGAAGGTGAGGTTTTTTGACCAGAAATTTTTGGCGGGGCTTAATAGCCGGCAGTGTTCTGGCCGCTGTTATGAACATGATGAAAAAGCCCCAGCGTAAGCCAGGAGAGCTGCTCGGCATGGACAGGGTCAGGCGTATGCAGCCGCGTCGGGCAGCCGATAAGATGTTAAGAGGCGTAACCCGAACAGTGGACGGATTGATCAAAAAAAGGTAACCGGACCGATATCCGAAAAGTGGGGACCGCCATCCTCACTTTTTCATACTTTAGCCTGGCAAGCAAAAAATAAGCGATGACAAATTAATCTACATGGTTATACCGTTAACTCAGTAAGTGGTACAGCGTCGTGTCATTTCTATGAATACAAGAATTGAAGAACCTTTTAAGCCTGTCATTCTGAGCGCAGCGAA
>JAENYQ010000015.1 GCA_016841675.1 Desulfotomaculum sp. | reverse complement strand
CAACCGGTAAGTTGTATTCGTTTATCGTAGTGCGGGTACGCGTGGTAATTCTGAACGAAGTGAAGAATCTAGATCCTTCGCTAACGCTCTTAGATGACAGCTCTCCCCCGCGTTGAACAATTGTTTATTAAAAATGCTTATCTCATCAATGGGATTACTGAGTAAAGGGAATAATCATGTTTTTTAATAGAGGGATTTTCGAAGACCAACTTATTCTAAAACTACTTAAATGGGATGTTACAAACTCCAGTTTGGTGCTATTAATTTTAGTCTTAAATTTTAAGATTCGGGGGGTATTTGTGTGTCTCTTAAACTATTTGGCTATCAAAGCATTCAGGGAAAGGTGGAGCAGGAAAAGAAGTGGATGCATAATAAGTTTGCCGACTGTCCGATCAAGTATAACTCGGAGTTTGCTTGGCGCGACAATGCAGTGATCTGCCGGTTATCTCTTCTTCTGCCTTATTGTAAAACGTTCGGTATCTACCAAATTTTGAATCGAGAGTTTAATGATGCTTTGGCGGATGAGATAAAAAAGCTTGACATTTGGCCCTTGTTGGAAGTTGGTGCCGGCAATGGTGAACTGGCTGCCGCATTGCACACCAGAGGCATCGATTTAAAAGCGGTCGATAATTATTCAGAACCTTTACCCGAAAGAGCACTAATTAACGAGCACCAACCGGAGAAAATGGATTATCGCGAAGCGCTGAAATGCTATAAACCAAAATTGGTGCTCTGCAGCTGGATGCCGGATGACGAAAACTGGACCGAAGAATTTATGGCCTGCGATTCAGTGCAAGCTTACATTTTAATTGGTGATGCCGATTGGTTGCCCCGTACTGAACCGGCGGGTTGGCGGAGCAGGGTTTTAATGGGTCCGAATAAATGGTCGCTCTGTCGATTGGACAACGGGGTTGACTTTGAAAGACCAGACCTGTGGTGGAGACACTCCAAAGTGTATATCTTTGAGAAAGATTCGATTTAATCAAAATCTATCCCCAAATAGCCTGGCAGCGCTAACTCTAGCTAGTACTCGCAGAAAAAGTTTGGTTAGGGTTTGGTGTTTTGTTCAGGGGAACTAGCTTATGCGAGCCAGGCAGTTTTCTCATGATCATAAAACCATGTTATAACTTGCCCCCAAATTATGGGCCTAAAATAAACGGTATGAAGATTAAGAAAATTATGAAACTTACCAGTGAAAAAACACGCGGTTAATGCTGTGTACAGTGTCACCGTGATAAATAAAATCGTATAGTTCCTTAACGGTTCTAATTTGATTTTTGCGCATTTTTTTAATAAATATCCCAAACAGCTTAGCTGTAAGGAGGGCGTCGCCTATGGCGGTATGGCGGCCTTGGGGTTCGATGTCGTGCAATTGCAGCAACGTGTCCAGATCTGTTGCACTATCAGGCGGATACATAGCATTGGCAATATTTTTGGTATCGATAATAATATTGTGCACCCTGGTATTACAAAAATGTTTCAATTTGCGGTTAATAAAGGCCAGATCCAAACCCAGGGAGTGACCAACCATGATGGTGTTACCGAGAAAGCCCAACATTTCCCTTAACGCACTAAATACATCTTCCTCGTTGTCGGCCATGTTATTGTCGATGCCGGTTAGCTGGGTTATTAATTCGGGTATCGGTCGGTATGGGTTGACCAATCGGTGAAATTTTTTAGCAGTTATAATTTGGGTCCCGGACATTTTCACAGCTCCAAGAGAAATAATTTCATCGCCCTGATGGGCACAAAAACCAGTGGTTTCAGTGTCTAAAACGGTAAAAATTAGTTCATCCATAGGGGTGTTAAGGTTTTTAAAATTTTTGGCCTTTTCTGCTAATTCTTTAATTTCTTTAACTGTTGCTTCACTGGGTGGCGGACCGGGATAACTGTATTTTCCGGTTAAATTTAACCTGTTAATTAGCGGCGTAAACAATATACTGCCTCCTTACTAACTAGTTCCCCCTGAAAAACTAAACTTCGGTGGGTTTGGTGTTATCGGAAGGATGCATAGGAGCTTAATTGAAAGAGCGAAAGAGCTGGAGGAAAAACGCCGGAGCTAGACTTTCGTGCCCGAAGGGCGCGAGTTCTCCGGCGTCCGTAAGCGAATGAGCTCGTTCATGTATAAAAGCGAGTAGCATCCTGTAGATAACACCAAACCCTGCACAGACTTTTTCAGGGGGAACTAACTAAGGTAACTCAACCAATAAATGCTGAACCTGTTGCTGGTTAACTTTTGCAGCCTGGTGATGGCCGTAAAAGCATCCTTTAATAGAGCCTGTTCTCGTTTGCTGAGCCGGTATGGGTTAACGTAGTTATCTGGCTGTTGTCCTTGTTTAAATTTTTTAACATTTTCCCTAATGCGAAACATCATTAGTGTTTCATAAGCCGCGCTGACCAGCTCGGCATCATCGGGGGGGATAATTTTTTGTTCACTTAGAATTCTAATTCGATCAAAGGTCGACGTAAAGGGGATCCCGTACTTAACAGCATAAACCCTAATACAGTTTACGATATGGATGGCGGCAGCGTTCTTTAAATTTATTTCGCCCCTGTGGGACCCGTTTTTATTGGTCATGAATCCTCCTATAAAGTTTAAAGGGACTTTAAACTTGATATCGTCCTGGGTTAGCAGATGAGAAACCATAACGGTGGTCTCGCTTCCTGGGTCAATTGTTTTAACAATGTCCTGCAACTTATTGACTAGAGCGCTTGAGCCATAGATATATCGAAAATCCAGGAATATGGTTAGTGCTCTGACATTTTCGGGAATACCTTTTTTCATCCATTCGTGTATTGTTTCCCGCCATCCGTTAAGCGATTGGCACCACAGCGAGTTTGATGCCATAACACCGCCTTTGCATTTAGCAAAACCGCATCTTTCCAGACTATTCACTATACTTACGGCTAGTTCATGAAAATAAGCAGTCACTTTTTGAGCCTGTTGCTCATCAGGGTTGGCGTAAACAATGGCGTTATCCTGGTCAGTGCGTAAAGTCATTTCGCGTCGACCGGCACTTCCCATATGTATCCATGCGTAATCCACGGGCGGTTTGCCCCGCCCCTTGTTTATCATTTCATTTTCACAGATCATAATAATCTTACGGGTTAGGCGGTCATGTAGTTCGGTCATAATTTCCATGCTTGTAGAGACTGCCGCTTTTTCTGCTACCAAACCATATAGTATGCTGTTTATTTGCTGACCGATAACAACTAGTTCATCAATGGTGTGCTTATTGTCAATCTCACTGGTGAGTAATAGAGTACCCGTATTTCGCGCTTTAACTAAATCCATGAGGGTGACAATACCAACCAGTTTTTCACGGTCCACCACGATAAGGTATTTAACTTGATGCTTAATTACGGCCAGCAGGGCTTGATTGAACAAAGATTTAGGGCTGATGGTTACCAGAGTATGCTCCATAATATCCCCGGCAGTGTAATTCTCTATGGTAGTGATGTTCCCTGTCACAATGCTTTTAAGTAACCCCTTTTCTGTAATCATACCCAGGGGTTTAAAGTTATCATCAGTAACTACCAGCGAGCTGATATTTTTCTTGAGCATCATGTCAACAGCAGACTTTATTGGTTGCCGGGGATGACAGGTGAGCACCGGTGTCGACATTATTTCGCTAACTCGCTTACTGAACAGCGGGGTATCAACGCTACTGTATGCTTCAAAGGATTGTTCGGTCACAATCTCCTCATAAAGTACACGCATGCGCTCAGAAAGAATCAGGCTAAAAAAGCCAGCAAAGTCAGAGTGGTTGTTAATTAGATGTTCAAGGTCCTTTCTGGCCAGCAAAAAGCAGGTCATTTGCTCCTTGGTCCTTACAGATGCAGGGTATGTAAGGTCGGTGAGGACTACGGTCTCACCAAAAAAATCAAGTTGTTGGCGGAAACCAACCACAGCTTCAATGCCTTTTTCGTTCGCTACCGTTATTTCCGCTGAACCATGGCTGATAATGAACAGACAGCGCTGGCTGAGCTCTCCTTGTTTAAAGACATAGTCACCCGGTAAATAATCTTTTATTTTTAGTTTTGGTATTAGTTCGTTAAGTACATCAATTGTTAGGGAATTAAAAGGCGTAACCGATTTTAATGTCTTGATTACGTCTGTACTCATCTTATAATTCCTCATCAATTCCGGTAATTTTTTAAACAATCTATTCTGAAAAGAGAGGTAACCTAAACCGTTTGGGCTGACTATACCAAATTATAGATTTGATGATATTAAAACACCATCTTTGATATGAAGTCAAGCGATATCGGGGTGCTTTAGCTTATTATAGTAAATTTTGGGCCGGTATCCCCATGGTGGTTGGTGTTGTAGAGTGTGTATTTACTGTTGGGCAACGGAATAGAAATAAGTAAAACCAAGGTAGGTGATGGTTATATTTATATTGCTCAGGCGCACAGGTATACGCAAGCTGTTTCTTTTTTTTATAGTTATTTTTTTGTTGCTGTTGTTTTTAAGCCGTGTCGGGAAGGGGATAATACCAACAGTAGCAGAGCCTGTTTACCACGGGGGCACCGATGAAAAAGTCATTGCACTGACTTGCAACGTTTTTTGGGGTGAGGAATATATTGGACCGATGCTGGAGATTCTGACAGATAAAGATGTGTTGATGACTTTTTTTATCGGGGGCACTTGGGCTGAGAATTTTCCTGAGCTGGTTAAGAAAATGCAAAGCCTGGGCCACGAGATAGGCAGTCATGGTTATTCACATCCCCACCCGGACCGTATATCCAGGGAGGCCAATCGCAGGGATATAACTAGAGCTCAGGATATTTTAGAAAATATTACAGGAAAAAAACCAGCCCTGTTCGCCCCGCCATACGGGGAGAGGGGGGCGGTGGTATTGCAGACTGCAGAGGAATTGGGATATCAAACTATATTATGGAGTATTGACACTATTGATTGGCAGCGTCCCGGCCCACAAGTAATTAAAGACCGGGTATCGGGCAAGGCCCATAATGGAGGCATCGTATTGATGCATCCCACAGCGCCTACAGTTAAAGCACTACCTGGGATCATAGATGATCTACGCGGTCAGGGATATAAGTTGATTACTGTGGGCGAAATGCTCCAGGCTGCACCAGATAATAATTAATAGGAGTTAAGAGTTAGTAAGAGAACTCTTGATTGTTGCGGTATTTTGATTATGGTTTACTGAGATCTAAAATTTTTAAAAGTATAAAATATTGGTCAAAAAACAAGGACTTTATTAAATAATCAAGAAGATTTATGCAATATGACATATAATATTGCAACTATTATTAGCGGGGAGGCAAATATGTGATCGAAATAGCCGAACTGGCCAACGGGATTAAAGTACTTACAGAGAAAATCCCCCATGTGCATTCAGCTTCGATCGGTGTTTGGGTGGATGTGGGATCCAGGGACGAGAACGATCACGAGGCCGGCATCACGCATTTTATAGAACACCTGATGTTTAAGGGAACACAAAGGCGAAGCGCCAAGGATATAGCGGAAGAATTGGATGCTGTAGGAGGCCAGTTAAACGCATTTACCACTAAAGAATATACTTGTTATTATGCCAGGGTACTGGACGAACACCTGCCGTTGGCTGTGGATTTGCTTGGTGACATGCTCTTCCACTCCCGTTTCGATGAAGTGGATATTGACAGGGAAAGGAATGTTATCCTAGAGGAAATAAAAATGTACGAGGACGCCCCGGATGAACTAGTGCACGATATTTTTGCGGGGACTATTTGGCGTTCTCATCCGCTGGGTCGCCCTGTTATTGGTGGTGAGCAATCAGTGCGTAATTTGTCCCGGGCTGATTTGCTGGCATTCTACCAAAAATATTATATTCCAGGTAACATTGTGGTGGCCGCTGCCGGTAACTTTGAACATGGGCGACTCCTGGAGATGTTAAACGCAACTTTTGGCCAGTTGATAGGAGGTAAAAAGGAACGGTTGTTTGTTGTTCCTGAACCTAACAAGGATGTCTTTTGTCGAACCAAAGATACCGAGCAAGTGCACCTATGTCTTGGTACGACGGGACTGCCCTTAGATCATGAAAAAATATACGTTTTTCAGCTTATTAACACCATTTTGGGTGGTGGGCTGAGCTCAAGGTTGTTTCAGGAAATTAGGGAACAGCGCGGTTTAGTTTATTCGGTCTTTTCTTATCATAGCTCATATCATGATTCCGGGCTGTTTTGCGTTTATGCAGGCTTGAGTAAGCAGAACGTACGCGAAGCGCTGGAGCTAATAGTTAAGGAAATTAGGGACATCCAAAAACAAGGGGTAAGCCCGGCTGAACTGCAGCGGGTTAAAGACCAGTTGAAGGGTAACCTTTTGCTTAGCCTGGAAAGTGTTAGTACCAGAATGAGTAGATTAGGTAAATCACAGTTATATCTGGGTAAGATAACCCCTCCGGAAGAGATTGTAAGTCGAATTATGGCTGTTACAAATGATGACATCATGGAATTGACTAGAAATATACTGAAACCTGAAGACTTTAGTCTGGCCAGTGTGGGTCCATGGCATGAAGAACACATTTTCAGAGAAGTGTCCGGGTAAAGTTTACGGTCAAATGAATGGAGAAAATGATGCGGGTCAAGTTTAAAAAGTTAAACCCTGATATTGGGGTTAATATACCGGCACCGGCTTATGCCACCGACGGAGCGGCAGGAATTGACCTAGCGGCGTCAATCAGGGAATCGGTTGTGATACATCCCCAGGAAAGGGTAATGATTCCCAGCGGTCTGGCGGTGGATATACCCGGCAGTGATTTGGTGGGGCTTGTTTTCCCCCGCAGCGGCTTGGCGGCAAAGCATGGTATTGCTATGGCCAATGCCGTAGGTGTAATTGACAGCGATTACAAAGGAGAAATAATTTGTCCGGTGCAAAATAACGGACAAAAACCGTACGAGATAAAGCCGGGCGACAGGATAGCCCAGCTTGTATTTGTGCCGGTTTTGCAAGTAGATATAGAGTATACCAATCAACTTACCAGCAGCGTTCGTGGTAATGGTGGTTTCGGTTCAACCGGTAAATAATGGGTTAGGCTGCCAAGGCTCGTTGCTACTAAAACTGCATAACTACGATCATATAATACTTAAAAATAGCACGTATTTAAAAACCTTAAATCAGCGTGCTTTTTTAATGAGAAAATAGCTTCATTCAACCAGGTATTTAAATCAAGAATTGGCTGCATTTAGGTGAGTATAATGGCTATAAGTTAGCCGAGTTAAATATGATATGTTTTTGTTTCTATAAATCAGCCCGTCCCAGGAATATTTTGCAAGATCGTAAATATACTTTGGTACGGGAGGTGGTCATATGAAAATAGGGTTACTTTTGTTCATACTAATTGTTATTATGTTGGTTGTTTTATCGATTCGTGAGCGGGTACGGCTTATGAACAGGAGGAACAAAGAGTGGGACGTTATCGGCGAGGCAAAGACTTCACCCATGTCCCGCGCACTAACAGGACTTGTAGGGACTGCCGGAGGTATCTATCTGTCTTTGGTACTGATGCAAACATTTTTAGAATTGGAGTTACCAACTAATGTTCAATTGGGTAGTATAGGTCTGGAACCCCTGGCGGCGGCATCAATTGCCATTGCAATATTACAGCCTTTTGCCATACGTTTTTTAAGTCTGGCAAAAAGAAGGCGTTAGGAGGAAAAAACAATTGCGAATGGCCGAACTGGCGGGAAAAGAAATAATTAACATTAACGATGGTGCTCGGTTAGGGGTGGTAGGTGAAACTGACCTGGCCATAGATATGGAAACCGGGACCATACAATCGATTATCTTACCGCGCAAGGGCGGTATGCTAAACTTTCTGTCCGAAAAACAGGAGTTGGTGATCCCCTGGGAAGCAGTTAAAAAAATTGGTATGGAAGTGATTATTGTTACCCTGGACCAAGCTACTCCGAGGATGGGCAAGTATATGGTTTAAGTTTAAAGTATTCAGGAGTCAGGAGTCAGGAGCCAGAATGCAAGAACGCTTTATCATCTTGAATTATTCTGAATTCTGAATTCTGACTCCTGAATTCTAAATACCTGATAGTTACAGTTTTTTAGTGGTCGGTTTAATACTTAGATAAAGTACTCCTTTTCGGGTCATAATATGGAAAAACGGGGAGGCTGTTTATGGCCCGGCCGCAAAGAATGGAGTTAATGAAAAATATAGGCCAGAAACGTGGTTCGGTGGTTATTTCCTATGTGACTGGAGATCGTGAAAACGTTAGCACAAGGATTGCCCCCGACGTGGTGCGTATAATTTTTAGGCACCTTAAAATGATTGGTGGCAGGCCGCAAATAGACTTGTTTTTGTATACCAGGGGTGGAGATGTTTTGACCCCGTGGCGGCTGGTCAACCTGTTTCGCGAATTTACCGATCGATTTTGTGTACTGGTGCCGTTCCGCGCATACAGCGCCGGCACTTTGTTGTGTTTGGGCGCTGATGAAATAGTCATGAGTAAAATGGGTGAATTAGGTCCTATTGATCCTAGTGTGGTCAACGCTTTTAATCCCCAGGATCCTGCCAACGCTTGCGCCAGGTTGCCGGTTAACATTGAGGACGTATATTCTTATATGGCATTAATTGTCGAAAAGATGGGTATTTACAACGAGGAGGTCATGGCCCGGGCTTTTATGGTGTTGGCCGAAAAGATTCACCCACTGGCTTTGGGTAATGTGCACCGAAACTGGATGCTAATCAGATCTCTGGCTAACAAGATGTTGGGTTTGCGCAGTGGAAGACTGGCTGATGAGCAGGAACAAAATATAGTGGACTACCTGACGGAGAAACTTTATGCCCATAATCACATGATTGCCAGACGGGAAGCCGTAGAAGAAATTGGGTTGCCGGTTGTTTATGCGGACGACGAGCTTGACGATCTAATGTGGGGGTTGCATGAAGACCTGGCCAACGAGTTAAAACTCAGGGATCCATTTAATCCTAGCGAGATATACAGGGGTGAGCGGACTGAATTTGAAGTGGCCAGTGGTATCGTTGAATCGGATTTTGGAACAGATTACTATATATTTTCCGGTGCTGTGGAAAGGAAGGATTACACGGACGGCGGGCAGATTAACGTTAATATTAACAAGCAGGGCTGGTGTACCGCTATCTAGGGTATCGTTGAGAAAATTTTGATAAATCTCCCCAACGTAAGAAGGTCCCTAATCTACCCGTTTGCTTAAAGGGCGCGGGAGAACCCCGAGGGATGTTTAAAACACGCGCTGGTGCTTTTCCTCAAGCCCTCTCGCTATTAAACCAAGCTTCTAAATAACTTTCCGTTAACACCAAAACACACCGGATTTTAGTATGCCCGTCTCAAAGGAGGAGCTGGCCTATGGTTAAAAATGACGAGCGAATTGTTACGGACAGGATTAATTTTAATATTGTGGGTAGAAAGTATTACGTGGTTAGCGAAAGCTCCGGTTTACCCGCAGCAGATTTTCTTTATCCGAGTGGCAATACGCGCGGAGGTGTAATTGTACAGCGTGATTGGGATAATTCAGGAGATATCAGAGTTTAATTTCACGGTTTAAACAGCTAATTTGTTTAGTAAAGGTTTTTATCTTGACATCAATAAAGAGATATAAGAAAATAAAATTTATTATAGCGGAAAGGGCATGCCTCCGTTTAAGGAAAGGGGACACACCTCCTGCGGAGGAAAGTCCCCAACGTATGAATGTCCCATATGTCCCCAATGGAGTGATGTCCCCAGTTAGTGTACATGGTGTAGCATGCCAAATCCCACCGGTTTAGCATCCAATTGGTGTTAAATTGGGCCGGGTTTTTGTTTCCCGCTGCACCATCTTGGTTTGAAAGAATTAATGAAAGGGGGTATAGCCGGTAACCGGAGGAATAAGAGCAATAGATAATTCTTCCACATTGTTGACCGGTAATCCATTTTGATTAAAGTAGCAATTTGTGGTGTTGCAGGAAAGATGGGTCAAGAGGTACTCAAAACCATTGTTAATGCTAATGACACAGAGTTATGTGCAGCTGTCGACCTACAATACGAGGGGCAGGACGCCAGTGTTCTTCTAGGCGGGGACGAACCTCTTGGTGTATTGATTACTAATAATCTAAATGAGGCTCTGGTTACGTCCGGGGCTGACGTGCTGGTAGATTTCACCCGACCGCAGGCAGTGGCGGAGAACGTTAAAAAGGCGCTGCAGGTGGGAGTTCGCCCGGTGGTTGGGACTACGGGCATGTCAAAGGAACAATTGCAGGAAGTATCTGAATTGGCGAGTTCTAAAAGACTGGGGTGCATAATTGCTCCAAACTTTGCCATCGGGGCACTGTTGATGATTAAGTTTGCCGCTGAGGCCGCCAAGTATTTCCCCAACGTTGAAATAATAGAGAAGCATCACGACCAGAAGCTTGACGCACCATCCGGAACCGCTATCAAAACTGCCGAAGCTATCCTGGAGCAGCGTGGTGATTTCCGGCAGGGACCGTTCCTGGAAGAAGAGAAAATTGAAGGGGTTAGGGGCGGCCAAATGACCGGTAACATGCGAGTACACAGTGTGCGGCTGCCGGGACTAGTCGCTCATCAAGAAGTAATTTTCGGAGGCGTGGGACAAACGCTGACTATTAAACACGACTCCATAGCTAGAGAATCTTTTATGCCTGGCGTGCTGATTGCAGTGCGTACGGTAATGCGCTTGGAAGGAGTGGTATACGGTCTAGAAAACCTTATGTTTGAATAGTACTCCAATAATTTCATACAAGCACCTATAAAACCGGCTCTTCATATATTGATTTAAGTGTGTGTTCAAAGTGGCTCTAAAGTACACTCTTATTGAGCATCCGCTTAAATACAGGAAGGTGAGTAGAGAGGGGTTGACCGACCGTGTATAACCTTAAAGGCTTTACGGTGGCCATGCTGGGTGGGGACGCCAGAGAGTTGAGTCTGGCCCAAGAGTTAGCTGCACTCGGTGCGACCGTTAAGACCATGGGTTTACCGGCGGAGGGCGAAAACATTATCGCCTGCAGCATGCCGGAGGAATGCCTGAATGGAGCAAACGCCTTAATTCTACCAGTGCCGGGGGTAAAAGAAAACATGCGGCTGGTTTCAGTTTACCTTGAGCATCCACCGGAAATCACTGGGGAATTACTGGCTCTGTTGCCTAAAGGGGCACCAGTGCTGGTGGGTATAGCCAAGGAACCATTGCGCCGTCTGGTGCAGCACGCGGGGTTAAGTCTGGTAGAGTTGATGCAAATGGATGATGTGGCTATCCTGAATTCCATTCCATCCGCCGAAGGTGCTGTGCAAATGGCCATGGAGAAGCTGCCGATAACAATTCACGGTAGCCGATGCCTGGTTCTGGGTTTCGGTCGTACCGCCCAAACCCTGGCGCAACTTCTTGATGCCATGCACGCCCAAACCACGGTGGTGGCACGGAACCCCGCCCAGCTTGCCAGGGCTGAGGCTATGGGTCTGCATACAATTCACATCAGTGAATTAGGAAATTGCTTGCAGCAACCGAATGTCATATTCAACACCATTCCCGCACCGGTAATTACTGTAGATATTTTGACGAGGCTAACGCCGACAACCCTAATCATCGATCTGGCTTCTGCACCCGGTGGTACAGATTTTACCGCGGCCCAAAGGCTTGGCATTGAGGCTTTGCTTGCTCCAGGCCTGCCCGGTAAAGTGGCGCCCAGGACAGCCGGTCTGCTGCTGGCCCGGGTGGTACCCCGTGTGCTTTTGCAAATGGTAACCCGTTGACGGACCGGTTTTAGGGGAGGTGCTTGTATGAAAAAGCTCGAAGGTGTTAAGGTGGGGTTTGCCCTAACGGGATCTCATTGCACCATTGATGAAGTGTTGGTGGAGTTAAAAAAGGTTGCCCAAGAGGGCGCCATTCTGTATCCTATAATTAGTAATTCCGTTGATGAAACCGACACCCGATTTGGCGCATCGGCTGATTGGAAAACGAGGATTGAAGAAATAACCAATCAAGAAATTATCAGTAGTATCGTCGGAGCAGAACCTGTTGGGCCGGAAAAACTGTTTGATGTGCTGGTAGTGGTGCCGTGTACCGGCAATACGCTGGCCAAACTGGCTAACGCCATTACCGACGGGCCGGTTTTAATGGCCACCAAGGCCCATTTACGGAACCAGAGGCCCGTTGTAATAGGTTTATCCACCAACGATGGTTTAAGCATGAATGCTAAGAATATAGGCCTATTGTTGAACGCCAAGAATATATATATGGTTCCATTCGGCCAGGATAATCCCGCCGGTAAACCAAACTCGCTAAAAGCCAGGATGAACCTGTTAGTAGAAACCATTGTGTGTGCACTGCAGAGTAAACAAATTCAGCCTGTTTTAGTGGCCTACGAGTAACGATATGGACCGGCGGAGGTCGAGATAAAAAGATTGGAGGGGTAGATTTTTGACTCAGTACAAAGTAGTGATTGTAGGCGCTTCCGGAGCAGTCGGACAGGAAATATTAAATGTTATGGATGAAAAGAATTTCCCGGTGGGTGAGTTAAAACTATGTGCCACCTCCCGTTCCGCCGGTAAAGAAATGTATTTCAAAGGCCAATCTTATACTGTTGAAGAAACTACGCCCGCTTCCTTTGACGGTATGGACATTGCTCTGTTTGCCGGGGGTGCGGCCAGCCAGGAGTTTGGGCCGCTGGCTGCTGAAAAGGGCGTCGTAGTTATTGACAACAGCAGTCACTTCCGTCTTGATCCGGCAGTACCGCTGGTGGTTCCGGAGGTTAACCCTGAAGATGTTAAATTACACCGGGGTATTATCGCCAACCCCAACTGCTCCACTATTATTATGGTGGTGCC
This sequence comes from Desulfotomaculum sp., assembly GCA_016841675.1. Classification (GTDB taxonomy): domain Bacteria; phylum Bacillota; class Desulfotomaculia; order Desulfotomaculales; family Desulfallaceae; genus BRH-c8a. The sequence goes on along the minus strand of JAENYQ010000015.1, from coordinate 40,659 downwards.
GCTAAAGGCTATTTACGATGCCGCCGGAGTAAAAAGGGTGGTTGTATCAACCTACCAGGCAGTCAGTGGCGCCGGAGCTGAAGGTATAGATGAATTAACCGAGCACGCCAGGGCAGCACTGGAAGGGCGCGAAGTGGTTCCGGCCAAGTTCCAATACCAAATTGCTTTTAACCTGATTCCACATATTGATGTATTCCAAGAAATGGATTACACTAAGGAGGAGTGGAAGATGGTGAAAGAAACCCGGAAGATTATGCATGACGATAACCTGGCAATAACTGCCACCACGGTCAGGGTTCCGGTTTACCGTAGTCACTCCGAATCAATAAACGTGGAAACAGAAAGAAAAATTACCGCCGTGCAGGCCAGGGAAGTACTGGGCCAATTCCCTGGTGTTATAGTGGAGGACGACCCGGTTAATAAAAAATATCCTATGCCTTTGTTTACTTCGGGGCGGGACGAGGTTTTTGTAGGCCGGGTCAGAGAAGATAATACCCTGGAAAATGGGCTAAATATGTGGGTGGTATCGGACCAACTCCGCAAAGGGGCTGCCACCAACGCTGTGCAGATAGCAGAACTAGTAATTAAGTACGGTTGCCTAAGAAAGAGGTAAGGTTGGCATGAGATTTTTAGTACTTAAGTTTGGGGGTACTTCTCTTAACACACCCGAACTTAGGGAAAATGCGGCTGGAAAAGTAATTGCCGCTATGGATGAGGGTTATCTGCCTGTAGTGGTAGTTTCTGCTATGGGTCGGCAGGGAGATCCTTACGCAACTGATACATTGCTCAGCCTGATTAAAAATACTTACCATGATTTGCCGGAACGGGAAAAGGATTTGTTAATGACCTGTGGTGAGGTTATTTCGGGTGTTATGTTGACAGCTACTATGCAGTCCTTGGGACGGCCGGCCGTTTTTTTGACCGGGTCCCAGGCGGGTATCGTTACCGATAAAAATTTTGCCGAGGCCAGGATACTACAGGTTAACCCTCATAAGGTTAGCACTTACGCGCAGGAAGGTTACATCGTTGTAGTGGCGGGTTTCCAGGGAGCTACCGAAGACGGTGAGATTACGACTCTTGGACGTGGTGGCAGTGATACCACGGCAGCCGCCCTGGGTGTGGCCTTAAACGCGGCATATGTGGATATCTACACCGATGTTGAGGGCATTATGACTGCCGATCCGCGTATTGTGACCGAGGCCAGGGCTTTGGACGCTATTACTTATGATGAAATCTGCCACCTGGCCCATGAAGGCGCAAAGGTAATCCATCCCAGGGCAGTTGAAATTGCCATGCAAAAAGGGGTGCCGCTGCGAGTGCGTCCAACTTTCAGCGATTCGCCCGGTACCTTGGTGACAACCTCGGGTGAAGTATATAAGGGAACCATTGACATTACCAGGGACCGGATTATTACCGGTATCGCTTATATTTCCGGTATCACCCAGTTCAAGGTACGTACTGAACCCGGCACCGGGGGGCTGGAACAGCAAAAACGCATGTTCAGGGCATTGGCGCTGGCCGGTGTTAGTATAGATTTTATTAACATTGTGCAGGAAACGGTTCTGTTTACTGTTAATGATGAACTGTCCACAAAGGCGACCCGGGTGCTGGAAAACGCCGGGTATCAGGCTGAGGTAATCTCCGGGTGCGCCAAGGTATCTACCGTGGGGGCGGGAATGTCCGGCGTACCCGGCGTCATTGCAGATATTGTTGAGGCGCTGGCTGGCGAAGGGGTACAGATTTTACAATGTAACGACTCCCATACCACTGTGTGGGTGCTGGTTAGCCGTGAACAGATGGAGACGGCTGTTCGGGCATTGCACACTAAGTTCATGCTGTCCGGCCAATAAAGGATAGGGGGCACCCCTCTGCTAATGGGTAACAAGGAATGGGGACACACCTCAGCTTAAGGGTCATAGCTTTGGGGTCGAGGAATGTCCCCGATTGGATTGGGTCGAGGAATGTTCCCAACGTATGGTTTAAGCTGAAAGGAAGGTGATAGTTTTGGTTACAGATTTTGGTCGAGTGCTAACGGCAATGGTTACTCCTTTCAACAAGGATCAAACTATAAACTTTGAGCAGGCCAAAAAACTGGCCCGGCACCTGGTTCAATATGGTTCGGACGGGTTAGTCCTGGCTGGTACCACAGGTGAATCGCCCACACTGAGTAAGGATGAAAAGGTTGAATTATTTAGGGTGGTGGTTGAAGAGGTAGGCGGGGACGCCATTGTAATTGCCGGTACCGGTGGTAACAACACAGCAGCCTGTGTGGAGCTTACCAGGGCGGCAGAGAAGGTGGGCGTCGACGGTGTTCTGCAGGTTAGCCCTTACTACAACAAACCATCTCAAGAAGGCTTATACCAGCATTTTAAGGCGATTGCCGAAAGTACCAACTTGCCTGTTATGCTATACAATATACCGGGGCGGACGGCAGTGAATATTTTGCCCCAAACAGTAATACGCCTGGCCGAAATAGAAAACATTACTGCTATTAAGGAAGCATCGGGCAGTCTCGATCAGGTTAGCGAACTCAGGAGGGCTTTACCAGACCATTTTGCTATCTACAGTGGTGATGACTCCATGACTTTACCAATTTTGTCGCTGGGCGGTAAGGGCGTAGTCAGTGTAGCAGCCCATATAGTAGGTTCTAAAATTCAGGAGATGATTAACGCTTTTACTTCCGGTAACGTTACCATGGCCACCAAGATAAACAGTAGTCTATATCCCGTATTCAAGATTCTTTTTATAACCACTAACCCGGTGCCGGTAAAAGCCGCCATGAACATGCTGGGTTGGAAGGTAGGCGCACCCAGGCTGCCGATGGTGGATGTCAATGAATCGGAGCGGGAAGCTCTGAAAAAAGTTCTTTCAGATGCCCAGCTCCTTTAGCACCTGGGCTGCTTGTTCTTTGACAGGCTTTATATAAAAATTTGTTCTAAAAATATTACATTGCGAAGTGGTATGGTGTTTGCTAGGGACACTAGTTAACGAAGGGAGCCAGGTGGCTCCTTTTCGTTTTTAAAATTAGTTTGATGCTGTTAAAAACGTTCCTTTTCTGGACATGATTAAATTACAATCTGTTCCGTACTTATATTCAATCCTAGATTAGATTGCTAAAATTAGCATCCTTGGGTGGCAGATCTAGGTGTGCCTTTCTTGTCCAACGCCTTTGGATAAAGTATAATGGATTAGCGAGTACTGAGCGGCCTGATTAAAAACAGAATATTTTCCCGCCTTCTCCTGATTCTCACCAAAATTTACGCACTATACATGACGACATTTATCTAAAATTCGGGAGGTGTAATATGGCGCGAGAACCTAAGATTTCTTTGATCCCCCTTGGGGGACTGGGAGAGATCGGTAAAAACATGATGGTGGTGAGATACGGGGAGAATATTCTGGTAATCGATTCGGGGTTGATGTTCCCCGAAGAGGACCTACTAGGCATTGACATTGTAATTCCTGACATAACGTACCTGCTGGAAAATAAAAACATTGTACGGGGCATTGTGCTAACCCATGGTCATGAGGATCATATCGGTGCCTTGCCTTATGTGTTAAAGCAGTTGGACGTCCCGGTATACGGAACCAGGTTGACTCTGGGTATATTACGGGAAAAACTACGGGAGCGAAACCTGGCGGACAGTGCCAAGTTGCATTGCGTAAAGCCCCGGGACGTAATCCAGGTCGGACCGTTTAAAATTGAGTTTATCCGGGTTTCACACAGTATCCCTGACGCAGTAGCCCTGGCCATAGAAACGCCGGTTGGTGTAATTGTGCATACCGGTGATTTTAAAATTGACCAGACCCCTGTGGACGGAGAAGTTACCGATTTTTACAGGTTGGCACAGTTGGGTGATCGGGGTGTGCTGGCTTTGTTAAGCGATAGCACAAATGTGGAGCGACCCGGCTATACTATGTCCGAGCGCGTAGTGGGGATAACTTTTGACGATACTTTCCGAAAGGCCGGCGAACGGATCATCGTGGCCACTTTTGCCTCCAACGTGCATCGCCTGCAGCAGGCTATTACCACCGCCCACAGATACAACAGGAAAGTGGCTGTGGTCGGACGCAGCATGGTTAACGTGGTCAATATTGCTCGTGAACTTGGTTATTTGAAGGTGCCCGACGGAGTGCTTGTGGAATTGGATGAAGCGGGCAGGCTACCCCGGAGCCAGGTGGTATACTTGACTACGGGCAGTCAAGGAGAGCCGATGAGCGCTTTGACCAGGATGGCCAGCAGGGACCATCGGCAGGTGGAGATTATGCCCGGAGATACGATTATAATTTCCGCCACTCCTATTCCCGGCAACGAAAAGCTGGTGGCCCGGATTATAGATCAGCTTTTCAAACTGGGGGCCAACGTCATTTATGAAGCGGTGTCTGGTATCCACGTAAGTGGTCATCCCAGCCAGGAAGAATTGAAACTGATGTTCAACTTGGTAAAACCCAAGTTTTTTCTACCTGTACACGGAGAGTACCGCATGCTGATTAGGCACGCCGAGTTGGCCAAAGACATGGGTATCCCGGAATCCAACATTTTTGTATCAGAAAATGGTCAGGTTTTGGAATTGACCAAGCGCAGCGGGCACTATGCCGGTCGGGTGACCGCCGGTCGGGTGCTGGTTGACGGATTGGGTGTTGGTGACGTGGGCAATATTGTGCTGCGTGATCGCCGACAGCTGTCCCAGGACGGGATCTTGATCGTGGTGGTGACTATGAGCCGGGATAGCGGTCAGATTGTTTCCGGGCCGGACATTGTATCCCGAGGGTTTGTTTATGTTCGTGAATCCGAGGAACTAATGGAACAAGCCAGGGAAAAGGTTAACGCTGCACTGACAAAATGTTCAACTAAAAAATTGTCAGAATGGGCGTCCATTAAATCCCAGGTCAAAGATGATTTAAGCAAATTTCTTTACGAGAAAACCAGGAGAAGGCCCATGATTCTACCCATCATAATGGAAGTATAGATGTCCCCAACTTGTGAAAGGGGACACACCTCAGCTTTGGGGTAAAAAAGACTTTGGGGTCGAGGAATGTCCCCGATTGAACGAAATACACAGGCAAGCGCCTGTGTATTTTTTTTGCGGTAGTAATACATACTAAACTGACAATTGCTAAATTATGTTCATGGAACGGGGAGGTTTAATATGTCTTACTACCAGTCTTTCGACGAAGTACCCGGTGTTTTTCCTTACCAGCCACCTTCACGCCCAGACCCGGAAACTTACCCTGAGCGTACCGATAATCCCAACCATGACCCCGGGGATCGGACCAGGGTTACAGGCAAGTCCAAAAATACCATTGAGGCCGTAAAGGAAATGGGCACCACTCAAGTACCTGAGATTAAAAGCAACATTCACTGCCTGACCATTGTGGGCCAAATTGAAGGACACTTGGTGCTGCCGCCACAAAACAAAACCACCAAATACGAGCACCTGATTCCCCAGTTGGTAGCATTAGAACAAAGCACTGAAATTGAGGGCGTGCTCATTGTTTTAAACACGGTGGGCGGTGATGTGGAAGCGGGTCTTGCTATCGCCGAAATTATTGCTAGTCTCTCCAAGCCAACCACGTCTTTGGTGCTAGGGGGAGGGCACAGTATTGGTGTTCCCATTGCCGTCTCAACAAACTATTCGTTTATCGCCGAAACTGCAAGCATGACCATCCATCCCATCCGCCTGACTGGACTGGTTATCGGTGTGCCCCAAACTTATGAGTATTTGGATAAAATGCAAGATCGGGTTGTCCGGTTTATTACATCCCATTCCAGAGTTACAGAAGAAAGATTTCGTGATTTAATGTTCCGAACTGGTGAACTGGCCCGGGATATCGGTACCGTACTGATCGGGCAGGATGCTGTGGACTGCAATTTGGTTGACGAGGTGGGGGGTATGAGCCAGGCTATCAATAAGCTAAAGCAACTTATTGATGAACGGAAAGCCGGGGACGGGGGGCTAAAGCATTGATTTTATACACACCAATGCAGTTGGAACTGGTGTTGGCCGGGTTTGAAAAATTGGACCGTTCTTCGGAGAGGGAAGTTACCGTTAACGGAGTACCTGCCATTGTAAAGGATATCGGTGGTGGCAAAATGGAACTGGTGCAGATTTTAAGCACGAACCCGATGGATTTCTTGCGCAGCGAATTATATCCCGGTGCGCTAGTTAAGGCGGATAGTTAGGTTTAAGATTAGTAAAAAGCGTGTATCAAATATTAGGTACACGCTTTTTGCGTGTACAGGGCCATTCACACCGGTATATTTGAATAACACTTGGCTTTATTAATTATTGTGATCTTTTGTTCTGGTAGTAGAACTGCTTGTCACTGTGATATAATGATGCTGTTTGATTTTGAGAGATAAAGGTTGGGATGAAATTGGATCTTTTTCAAGCAATAGTACTAGGTATTATACAGGGTTTGGGCGAGTTTTTACCAATTTCCAGCTCAGCACACTTGGTGCTGGTGCCTTGGCTGATGGGCTGGGTTTACGCCGGACTTACTTTCGACGTGGCTCTGCATGTAGGTTCACTTTTTGCTATCGGTGGTTTTTTTTGGCGCGATTGGCTAGAGCTAGTGTCCAACGGGTTGCAGCGCAAGAAAAACACCGAAGGCCGAATGTTTTGGTACCTGGTACTGGCTACTATACCTGGTGCTATTACCGGTTATATGCTTGAAGATATGGCAGAAACCGCTTTGCGCCATCCGCTATTAATTGGCATTATGCTGATGGTGATGGGCGTAATTTTGCACTTCGTTGACACACGGTCACCAGCCACAAAAAAATTGCCTGATATGGGATTGAAGGAAACCCTGTTAATCGGGGTGTCCCAAGCCTTGGCAATAATACCCGGCGTCTCCCGTTCCGGTATTACCATGACCGCCGGGCGGCTTTTCGGCCTGACCAGGGAAACCTCGGCCCGTTTTTCTTTTTTGCTGGCTACCCCAATCATTGCCGGTGCAGGGTTAAAGAAACTGCTGGAAATAACCGCCGCGGATTTGACTATTCCTTTTTTTACCGGTGTTGCAGTATCTGCCGTGGTTGGCTTTTTTGCTATCAAGTTCCTTCTACAATATCTGGCCCGCTTCAGTTACGCTTTGTTTGTGTGGTATCGCCTGATACTAGGCACGCTAGTAATTGGATTTTACCTAGTTAGGTAACAATTCAATGAAATACAATGTCTTATGCAGAACCGGTCTCGGACCGGTCTTTTTTTATTTATTTTAAGTGTCAGTGCACCTATACATCCCTCCGATAATACTAAACCCCACCAAAATTTAGTTTTTATCGTAGAAGGAATTATATGTAATATATGGAATAAGTATACTTAATAAGGAGGTGTAGCGGGATGCCACCGGCGAAAAATATACAGGAAGAAATCCGCTGTGAAATAATCGGTATTACGCTGCTGGCCCTGGCGGCGCTGACATTAATTAGCGTACTGAACCCGTCAGTAGGGCTGGTGGGCGGTCTGATTAACAGGGCTATTTTGACCCTCGCGGGTGAAGGCAGATATCTTTTTCCGGTATTATTGGCGGTATTCGGTTTTAAAATGTTGTATCTAAAAAGTAAAATCAAAAAAAACGTTAATATATACGGGGCTGTAATTTGCTTGATGGTGGCGCTAACCTTACTGCACATGCCCATACCGAAGGAATACATTTTAAAGGCCGGTATGCAGGGTGACGGGGGCGGAGTAATCGGCGGTATCATTTATTATGTACTGCTGAACTCATTTGGTGCTTTGGGCATGTATATAGTCCTGTCAGCCCTGATGCTGGTTGCTGTGCTTTTGTTGACCAACCAGTCAGTGGCGGTGCTGTTTCGAAATATGACTCGTAGAGTCACAGATGCGCTAAAAAAAACGATACACACGGTGGATGAATTTCTTTTTACCACTGCTGTTGAGGAATTGGTAGACCGTCCGGAAATAGTTGACCAGTCGCAAGCTTCCGGTGATGATCGAAAGAGTAAGGAAGATAATTTAAATAACCAACTTGACATGCAATCTTATGCCCCTATTAAAACGACTAATAGAACGGGTAAAGAAAAAAAATCCAATGTTGTTTATTACCGCCCGTTCATGCATCCCGATGAAGAACGCAACATAGAGCAACTTGTGGAAGATGAACAAAGCAAGGAATTAACCCAACCGTTTGAAACAGGGGACATCAAGGAATTTACTGCGCCGGTTGATGAAACCGGACGCGGCGGCAAACTACCTCCGTTATCCATTTTAACCAAGCCAGTAAGGGGTAAAATAAGTAAAAATAATCAGGATATTGCCGATAATATTAAAAGACTGGAAGAAATCTTGGCCTCGTTCGGTATTAGAGTCAGAGTGACCAAGGTATCCAAGGGACCAGTAATAACCAGGTACGAGGTTCAACCTCCACCTGGCGTCAAGGTCAGCCGCATTGTAAGCCTGGCTGACGATATTGCTTTGGGAATGGCGGCTTCGGATGTGCGTATTGAAGCACCGGTACCGGGCAAGGCAGTAGTGGGCATCGAGGTGCCCAACAGAGAGGTTGCCACGGTATACCTGCGTGAGCTGGTGGAAACAGTTGAGTTTCAGCAATCTGCATCATATTTAACTATTGCTTTGGGTAAGGACGTAGCAGGGAACCCTATCTTGGATGACCTGTCTCGCATGCCGCACTTGCTAATTGCCGGGGCTACGGGAGCGGGCAAAAGCGTTTGCCTAAATACACTGATAGCCGGCATTTTGTACAAGTCAACGCCTGAACAGGTTAAGTTTCTAATTATTGACCCTAAAATGGTAGAATTGGCGACCTTTAACGGTATTCCCCACCTAGTGTCACCGGTGGTTACCGATCCCAGGAAATCCGCCACTTCGCTGCGCTGGGCTGTTAAGGAGATGGAATACCGTTATGAATTATTCGCTGGTGCCGGAGTGCGAGACCTGACCCGTTATAATAACATGATGCGGCGGGAAGGCAAGGTGCCGTTGCCGCAGTTGGTAATTATTATTGACGAACTGGCCGACTTAATGATGGTTTCCCCTGCGGATGTGGAGGATGCAATCTGCAGGTTGGCCCAGATGGCCAGAGCTGCGGGCATACACCTGGTGGTAGCGACTCAGCGGCCGTCGGTGGACATCATTACCGGGTTAATTAAAGCCAATATACCATCGCGCATCAGTTTCGCAGTATCGTCACAAATTGATTCCCGCACTATATTGGACATGGGCGGGGCCGAAAAGCTTTTGGGCCGCGGTGATATGCTTTTTTACCCGGTAGGCGCTACCAAGCCAATCAGGGTGCAGGGAGCCTTTCTTTCAGACCGTGAAGTGGAACTGCTAGTTAATTTTTGGAAAAAGAAAGCTTATCCGGATTATGACGAAAATCTGGAGCAGGAGGTGGCGGCAGCAGAGGATGAGCCTGAATATGACGATAAGCTGCTGGCCAGAGCATTACAAATATTTGTCCAAACCGGACACGGATCCATATCTTTGCTGCAGCGGCGGCTGCACATCGGTTACGCCCGGGCTGCCAGGTTGATGGATATGATGGAAAGGAGAGGTTATGTCAGCGGGCATGAGGGTAGTAAGCCCCGTACAGTTTTAATCAATACCGAGGAATACCAGCAGTTATTCCATGGCCGGAGCAGTGCTCAAGCAGGTAATGATAAATAAAAAACAAAAAGGGACAAAAAGGGCACTGAAAAAGTCTAGGTCAGTGTCATTCTGAATAAAACGAAGTGAAATGAAGAATTTATAAAGCCGCTGAATACTTAGATTCTTCGTTACGCTCATAATGTAAAATATTGTCTATTTGCCATATTAATTGACTTTTTCAGTGCCCATAAGGGGACAGACTGCTTTTTTTTAAAAACTGAAAAAGCAACCAGTCCCCTTATGGGTATACTTTCAGAATTCTAACTCTTAAATTATGAATACCTGAATGATAACTACAAAGCTATTTTTTCTTCTTCAATAGGGCAGAATAGCTTAACTGTATGATAAAAAGAGGATAAATAATCCACCGTGTCGAAGGGAACGTTAATTTTAAAGGAATCATTCTTAGTCTGGAGTTAGAATCTTAAATGTACAAAGACATAGATATAAGGGAAATCATAAATGAATCCAGGAGTCAGATCCCGTTGGTGGATCTCCGTTCACCCGGGGAATTTTTAGAGGCAACCATACCGAATTCCTATAACGTTCCACTTTTGAACAATGTTGAGAGATCGTTGGTAGGCAAGGCGCATAAACTGGAAAGTTCTGACCGGGCCAGGGAATTGGCCATGGAAATTGTGGCCCCCCGTTTGCCGTTATTTGTTTATAACATTAAAAAAATTGCTCCCAAGGGTGAAGTAAACATTTTTTGCTGGCGCGGCGGCGACCGAAGCCACTTTGCAGGCTGCGTTCTTGACGCTATGGGTATGAAAGTCAATCGTATCAAAGGTGGTTTCAAATCTTATCGGCATTACATTATTGAATACCTGGACAGGGAATTACCCCACCGAGCCATTGTAATACATGGTTTAACCGGGGTGGGGAAAACTGATCTGCTTTTAGAACTTAAGCGCAATGGCCGTCCGGTATTAGACCTAGAGGGACTGGCTTTGCACCGGGGTTCCGTTTTCGGGAAAATTGGCCAACCCCCATCCCCGAGTCAAAAAATGTTTGAAGCCTTGATTCAGGATAATTTGAGGCGGGCAGAAAACGTTGGTGTTTTCCTAGTAGAATGTGAGAGTAAACGACTGGGTAATTTATTTGTGCCGGATACAGTGCTTGATTCAATGCGTCGTGGATACCGCGTGCTTACATATGCCCCGTTTGATTTAAGGGTACAGCGGATCAAGAGAGATTACTATACAGAAACGGAAGGGAATCCACAAGCGCTGCGCGAGGCTGTCAAACGGCTCGCCAAATATCTGGGCAAAAGCAAGGTTGAGGAATTGAACCAGTGGCTTGACCGTGGTGAAGTAGAACTGGTTATTGAATTTTTGCTGGAATACTACTACGATCCCCTTTATAAATATCCTTGCGGTCCCGATAACAATTATGATCTATCTGTGCAGATTAAGGACCCGGTGCAAGCTGCCGAAGTTATCGGCAAATGGCTGGATCAATTGCCTGAATACAAGTAATGTTCGAAAAGGAGCACAATATTTCTACGACCTTGTCATAATTTGGGCCGGAACTAGTTTACTAAAAGTTAAATGTGGTGTGCATGTCGCGGACTTGGTGTTTTTTCCTTTATAAGCAGCAGGGGGTGACGGACTAAATAATGACTATAGGCGAAAAGTTGCGTAATGCCAGGTTAGAGAATGGAATTACCCTAACCGAGGTGGAAAACGAGACCAAAATTCGCCGTAAATACATCGTGGCCCTAGAAAACGAAGATTTTGATGTGCTGCCGGGTAAAGTTTATGTTAAGGGATTCTTAAAAAATTATGCTCGTTTTCTGGGATTAGACGGTAATGCTCTGGTTGAAGAATATGAAGTTCTATTTCATGAGCCAAAGATTGATCCTTTATTGGAAAAAGTAAAACCCACTAATTTCAAAAAGCCGGCTAAAACAAGCCGGGGCTTGCTTGCTGTTGTGGCTGTGTTATTTGTCGGCTTGATGTTTTATTGGTTGGGGTTTGCCGGCACCGCACCGCAGGGTGATTTATCGGAAAGGGGCCAGAAACAAAACATGCCCGCCGGTGAAGACAACCGGAAGGCTGGTGCACAAGACCCTTCACTGGAAGAACCGGATACTGTCTCGCCTGGGATAGAACCGTCACAGCGTGGTGTAAACGTGGTACTCCAGGTTACCGACAAGGATTGCTGGATGCAAGTGGTGGTGGACGACAACAGTGCCTTCGAGGGGTTAGTGGGACCTGGGATAACAAAAGAGTTTCGGGGTAATGACAGTATCTGGCTGAAACTAGGTGATGCCGGTGCTGTTAGGGTATTGGTTAACGGCAGTGACTACGGATTTTTGGGTGAGCGGGGTAGGGTTGTGACCAAATCTTTTGCAATAGGGGAGGATGGCGGCGGTAATGCCATTGGAGGGTAGTTTTTCCGCTATCTGCTTTAAGGTAAATAAAAAGTGCGTCAATAAAGAACGAATTGACGCACTTTTTATTTATCCTAGAAGGTTATACAGTTTGTTTTGTAGTATGTATTATATCTTAAAAAGTGAAAAGGTGTGCGTGGATGTTGTTAAATATTGGTTTTACAAGCCTGGGGTGCGCAAAAAACAGGGTGGACTCGGAGATTATGTTGGGCTTCCTGCAACGGGCGGGGTACAATGTAACAGGTGTAGTAGAGAAAGCCGAAATTATTGTTGTTAACACCTGTGGATTTATAACCACTGCCAAAGAAGAGTCCATTGCGGCCATTCTGGATGCGGCCCATTTAAAAGATACCGGTCGATGCCAAAAGATACTGGTTGCCGGCTGTCTGGCTCAGCGATATGGCCAGGAATTACTTGATGAAATTCCAGAAATCGACGGAGTGATGGGTACCGGCTCGGTGCCTGAGATTGTTGGTGTTTTAGATCAAATGTTAGCAGGGGAAAGGCCAATGATGCTGGGGAGCGCCGGATATGAATATCCCGGTCCCGGAGCCAGAGTATTGACTACACCTGCCCATAGCGCTTACCTTAAAATTGCCGAAGGCTGCGATAACCGCTGCACTTATTGCGCCATACCCGGTATACGTGGCCCGTACCATAGTCGGCCACAGGAGAATATTATTGCCGAAGCACAGGAATTGTGCGCGCATGGTGTGCGTGAGCTAGTGGTGGTGGCTCAGGAAACCACTCGATACGGAATTGACCTTTACGGCCGGTATAAACTGGTCGATTTGCTGATGCAACTAGAGAAAATTGAGCAATGCCGTTGGATCAGGCTAATGTACTGCCACCCTGATTCCCTTACCCGGGAATTAATTGAACTGTTGGCAGGTTCAGAGAAGATATGCCGTTATATCGATTTGCCCCTGCAGCATGCCAGCAAGCGCATCTTGCGTTTGATGAACAGGAAAGGCTCAGGGGAAGAACTGTTTGGTTTGTTAGAGCATTTGCGCCAGGTCGTACCGGGTATAACGTTGCGCACCACTTTTCTGGTGGGATTCCCGGGCGAAACAGAAGCGGAATTTGGCGAATTGCTAGATTTTATAGCTGCAGCCAGGTTTGAAAGGGCTGGTGTTTTCGGTTATTCACCTGAAGAAGGTACTGCGGCGGCAGCGCTGCCGCATCGGATTGAGGAATCAATAATTAAAGAAAGAGTGGACAGGGTTATGGCATTGCAACAGACTATTTCGCTGGAACATAACAATGCTATGATTGGCCGGGAACTTGCAGTTCTTACAGAAGGCTGGGATGATCAACAAAACTTATATTGGGGCAGATGGGAAGGCGATGCGCCGGAAATAGACGGCAAAGTTTATTTTGCATCGGCGGACGAAGTTGCGCCTGGTGATTTTGTGCGGGTCAAGGTGCTGGACGCCGGTGAATATGATTTGACGGGAGTACAAATGCAATGAACCTGCCCAATCAGTTGACCCTGCTGCGTATCTTAATGGTTCCGGTACTGCTGGCGGTGATCACGTTGCGCCTGCCAATGGGTGATTATATAGCCGCAGGCGTTTTTGTGCTGGCAGCCTGCACTGACGGGTTGGACGGTTATATTGCCCGCAAGAAAAAACAAGTTACCAGCCTGGGTAAGCTTTTGGACCCGCTCGCCGATAAATTGCTCATTTCCGCCGCTTTAATTGCTCTGGTTGAGTTGGACCGACTTTCCGGGTGGGTGGCTGTACTGATTATTGGTCGAGAGTTTGCTATTACCGGTCTGCGGTCCTTGGCCGCGGCAGAGGGGGTTATTCTTTCGGCTAGCAAATTGGGGAAGGTTAAAACCATCACCCAGATAGTGGCCATTGTGGCCATGCTGCTTCGCGACCTGTCTTTCACCCTGGTCAATATTCCTTTCGGTAATCTGGCCATGGGAGTGGCCGTTTTTTTCACTCTGTGGTCAGGCATGGATTATTTCCAAAAGGCAGGTTTCCTGATCGGAGATCAGGGAAATAAGAATAAATAGGGGTAAATGACAGACCCTGCTGACTTAGGCGGGGTTTTTTACATTTATAGGGCTGGTGCCGTGCCATACCGATAATGGAGGACGTGGTGTCAACGGGCCGGAGTTTGGCTAGTCAATGGCGACATTTCCCTGAACGTTTAACAGGCGGGGCATGTTATAATAATTCGTTGTACGGGTCTTTAAATTTGAAAGTGTCGAATATCCCGCACAAGCATGGCATCGGAATTCATTCAGCTACATATGTAGGAAGGATGATAAAATGCAGTGGCAGGGCATTAAAATACATGTAGTCGTAGTGGTGTTAGGTATAGCGCTGGCCGCTTTTTTAGGGGCGCATTGGCTGTATAACAGCCTTAACTTTAAAGAGCCGTTGAAGAAAGAACTGGAAGCCAACCCTTTGGTGACTGAATACAGGATTGAGGATTCGGATACCGGCTTGTATCAGGTTTCAGTTACCATGAAGGAAACTGAAAACCTGATGCTTGCCTACTCTCAGATTAATGATGCAGTAAAAGAGGTCATGGGTAGTGACCGGTTTTCAATAGAATTAGTTGATAAACGAGACGATAAGCTAGTAAATTTATATTACCAGGGGCAATTTGCCATTCAAGAAGCCTTGGTGCAGGGTAATTTTCGGGACATGGCTGATGAGCTCAATGAGTCTGCCGGTCATGTCGATGTGGAGTCCAAAGTATTTATAGATGAAAACAATATCTATTGGCAGATGAGTCACGGGCAGTACTATCTGTATGAAGTAATTCACAGACCACAATTATCAGGTTACATCTCGGGTGATGCTGATACTGGAGGGAGGTAGAACAGTGCTAAAAGAAGTTGGCTTGGGTATAGGATTGGCGCTGGTATTATTTCTGTTGCTGGCCGGTTACGACATTACCCCGATTTTTATCATTGCTTTGGCTGCCGGAGTGCTATTTTACCTGGCTCGGTCCCGGGGCATGTTGACCAAGAATTTCAACACCGCACCAATGAAGGCCAGGCCGGGCATCGCGTTTGGTGATGTCGGGGGGCAGAACACGGCGATCAATGAACTCAAAGAGGCCCTTGACTTTATTAAAGACCAGGAAAAGATTATTAGGCTTGGTATTAGACCGATCAAGGGGATTTTACTGACTGGGCCACCTGGCACAGGGAAAACTCTGTTGGCCAAAGCTGCAGCCGGGTATACCGATTCGTTGTTCGTGTCCTGCAGTGGTTCGGAGTTTATAGAAATGTACGCGGGTGTTGGCGCCCAGCGGGTACGGCAGCTTTTTCAGACTGCCAGAAACAACGCCCAAAAACAAAAAAAGCGCAGTGCCCTCATTTTTATTGATGAAATTGACATCCTAGGTGGTAAAAGAGGGCAGAATTCAAGCCATCATGAATACGACCAGACACTTAACCAGTTGCTGGTAGAGATGGACGGCATGAAAACAAATGACCGTGTACTGGTGTTGGTGGTGGCGGCCACCAACCGGGTGGATATGCTTGACCCGGCTCTTTTACGGCCGGGCCGTTTTGACCGTCAGGTTAAAGTTGACTTGCCCGACAAGGCCGGTCGATTGGAAATACTAAAGCTGCACTTCCGTAACAAACCGCTGGCAGATGACGTTATCCTTGAGGAAATAGCCAAAGAAACATTTGGTTTTAGCGGGGCACACTTGGAGAGTCTGGCTAACGAGGGAGCTATCCTGGCCATGCGTGAGGACAGGACCGAAATAAAGCAGGTTCACTTTTTGGAGGCTGTAGATAAGGTTATGATGGGCGAAAAACTGGACCGGCGCCCGTCGAAGGATGAATTGGAACGAGTGGCCGTACATGAGGTGGGACATGCCCTTCTTAGCGAAAGAATACGGCCGGGCTCGGTGGCCATGCTCACCATTACCCCGCGTGGTGAGGCGCTTGGTTATATGCGCCAAGTGCCGGAAGATGACACCTACATGCACACCCGGGAGTACTTGGAGAACCAAATTCAGGTTATGCTTGCCGGGTCTATAGCTGAAGAGCTGATATTAGGTGGTCGCAGCACAGGTGCCGGCAATGATTTCGAACAGGCAATGCGCACGGCGGGGCAAATTATTCGTTGCGGCATGTCCGAACTTGGCGTGGTGGATCCGGATATTCTGCCGGCGGATTTACGATACCGGGCTGTTACCGGTATCATCAAGAGCCAAGAAAAAAAGGTGCGCGAATTCCTGGGGCGTGTCGGAGGAGTCATAAATCAGGTGGTGCATATTCTCCTGACAGAGGAAAAGATATCAGGTGAATATTTTCGTTCCCTGAGCAAAAAATATATTGCCCATTAACGGCAAGAGACGCAGTGCATGTTAATGCACTGTTTTTTTTTGTTAAGGAAAGTATACCAAAAAGGGGACAGGCTGCTTTTTTCGGCTTTTGAAAAAAGATGCCTGTCCCCTTTTTGTTTTTTACTTTCTTATTTGCAATGAGACTTAAAAATAGAGCATACTTATAAAATACTGGCAGGGAATAGCCGAGTTAAACACGAATAAGCACAATATAAAATGTGGGGTGGAAGAATTGCAGGCAGAAATTGTTTTTACCGGCACAGAATTATTGCTGGGGGAAGTTGTCAATACGCATGCTCAGTTCCTGGGACGTGAATTGGCCGCACTTGGTATTGAGGTCACTTTACATACTGCCGTGGGCGATAACCGTGAAGCTTTAAAGGCCATACTGCAAGACTCGTTGGCCCGTACAGACCTGCTTATTGTTACCGGTGGCCTGGGACCTACCGAGGATGACCTGACCAGCGAAACAGTAGCCGCACTACTGGGCCTGGAAATGGTTCAGGACGATAATACTCTACATAAATTAAACCAAATTTTTGCCCACCGCGGATTACCGTTGCCGGCAAGCATAAAAAAGCAGGTGTTTGTTCCTCGCGGAGCCATGGTATTACCAAACTCTGCCGGCACCGCTCCCGGACTGATGATACGGAGCGGGGGAAAAATAATTATATTACTGCCAGGCCCCCCAAGAGAACTTAAAGTGGTGTTTGAGAACCATGTTAAGAGTTATCTGAATAAACTCGCAGCTAGCGGGGTGGCAATGCATTCCATCGTGCTTAAAGTGACCGGTCTGTCCGAGTCACAAGTGCAGGACCGACTGCAGGAAATGCATGTGCCGGGAAATCCAACCATCTCATATGTGGCTATTCCCGGTGAAGTACACGTACGGGTAACAGCCCGCGCAGGCAGTCAGTCCCGCCGGATGGCGGAAGAAACGGCGCTGCGGATAGCAGCTGAGCTTAGCGATTATGTGTTCGGCCAAGACGATGAATTACTAAATGAAACGGTAAGTTCATTGCTTCTTGAACGGGGTCTTACAATCTCGGCAGCCGAGTCTTGTACCGGAGGCCAGGTTATGAAACTGTTGACTGATGTCCCAGGTAGTTCACGCTATTTTTTGGGTGGGATTGTTTCTTACAGTAACGAGTTAAAAACCGACCTGCTGGGTGTCCCCGGTGAGGTTATCGCCAGTTATGGCGCAGTCAGCGAACAAACTGCCAGAGCCATGGCTGAAGGCATTTGCCGGGTGACTGGTTCATCCTTTGGACTGGGTGTAACCGGTATTGCCGGCCCGGAAGGCGAGACGCCCGGGAAACCGGTGGGCCTTGTTTACATAGCCCTGGCTGCCGGCGACAAGGTGTTCTGTAAACGGCGCATTTTTCCCGGGCTACGCACGGGGGTACGTGCCGGGGCCACTAATACAGCCCTAAATATGGTTCGGCAGTTTTTATTAGGGCTACATCAGGGGTAAAAGGAAAGGGGACCGGGACCCCCAATGTATGAATGTCCCCAATTAAAGTATTGACACAAACAGGAAATAAGTTTAGAATGATTAAGCGAACATATGTTTTAGTTGGAGGTCTGATGATGCAGGAAAAACAGAAAGCGCTGGATAACGCTCTTTTGAATATCGAAAAACAGTTCGGTAAAGGTTCAATTATGAAACTGGGTGCGGATGCGGCCAGAGCTAACGTGGAAGTCATTCCCACCGGGGCGCTGTCCCTGGATATTGCTCTAGGGGTGGGCGGTTTGCCCCGCGGGCGGGTGGTAGAGATATTTGGCCCTGAATCCTCGGGTAAAACCACTGTAGCATTGCATGTAATTGCCCAGGCTCAAAAGGCTGGAGGCACCGCAGCATTTATTGACGCCGAACACGCTCTGGATGCAGCCTATGCAGGCAGAATCGGCGTGGATATAGACAACTTGTACATATCTCAGCCCGACACCGGGGAACAGGCGCTTGAAATTGCCGAACACCTGGTGCGCAGCGGCGCCATAGACGTGGTGGTAATTGACAGCGTAGCAGCGCTGGTGCCCCGTGCCGAAATAGAGGGTGAAATGGGCGATGCCCATGTGGGCCTGCAGGCCAGGTTGATGTCCCAAGCGCTTCGCAAACTTACCGGTGTGATTAGCAAGTCTCGTTGTACTACTGTATTTATCAACCAGTTACGGGAAAAGGTTGGCATTATGTTTGGTAATCCGGAAACTACCCCGGGGGGCAGAGCGCTCAAATTTTATGGTTCCGTTCGCCTAGACGTGCGCCGGATCGAGAGTTTAAAAAATGGAAGCGACATCATTGGCAATCGAACCAGGGTAAAGGTGGTCAAGAACAAGGTAGCTCCTCCTTTTAAACAAGCTGAATTTGATATTATGTACGGCACCGGCATTTCCCGGGAAGGCTGCATTCTTGACATGGCGGTGGAACTAGGTATCGTGAATAAAAGCGGTGCCTGGTATTCGTACCGGGATGAGAGGCTGGGTCAGGGACGGGAAAATGTCAAGGAATTATTTGCGCAACGGCCCGAAATGACCGATGATGTGGAAAACCAAGTGCGGCGTCAGGTTGGATTACCGTACAATGAAGATACCAAATCCCAAGCCGCAGTAGCAAACGCCACCGAGGTGGAGTAACTCTGACATGACCGAAACTGTTTTCAAACAGGCCAAAGACAAGTGTTACAGACTGCTAGCCTATCGATCAAGAACCGCATATGAACTTCAAACCCGGCTGGCGAGGGCCGGGTTTGAAGAGTCGGTTATAGAAACGGTATTAGCCCAGTTGAAGGAACAAAAATTTCTGGACGACAAGTTATTTGCCAAGGACTGGATTAAACAACGCCTGGCCACTAAATCGGTGGGGGCCAGGTACTTGTGGGCCGAACTGCTTCAAAAAGGTATAAATAGAGAAATTATTGCCGATGAGCTGCTTGGATATGATGAAGATTGCGAATATGAGGCGGCTAGGCGCTTGGCTTATAGAAAAATGAATCCGGGCACTGGAATTAAATGGTGCCGGATAGCTGGTTTATTATCTCGGCGCGGTTTTTCGGGTACTGTAATAAATAAGGTATACCGCACCATAGTTGAAGATGGCCGGTTTGATATATCTTGACAGGGTACCGGAAAAAAAGTAAAATTACATTCGGGAGAAAGTTGAATTGGAACCATCCGGGCTTCGGGTTTTTTATATATATTTTTCTAAAAAAAATATATTATACTGAACAATCAAGGAAAATGTATGCCCGTGTTTACTTGACTGGTATATTTTATACTGGTATATTATGCGCGATGATGCGGGAATGTATGTTTTCTTACAGCCGTTGGCGGACAAACTATATTAAAAGGTCCGATTCTTTTTCTTACCGAGAATAACGCTCGGTGTTTTTTTTGTTGCCGGCGAAAATAAGCTTATTTTTTAAGCATTGGAGGTGAAAACTTGAGCCCTGATTTAATATTAACGATAGTTATAGCTGGTATTTTGGGCATCTTTGGTTTTGGGGCCGGTTACTTGATTAGAAAAACGATTGCCGAAGGCAAAATCGCTTCTGCTGAAATTCAAGCTAAAAACATATTGGATGAAGCGAACAAGGAAGTCGAACGGAAAAAACGGGAATCCGTGCTGGAAGCCAAAGAGGAAATACTCAGACAGCGCAACGAAATGGAAAGGGAAAATAAGGAACGAAGGAACGAGCTGCAAAGGCTCGAACGCAGATTGATTCAGAAAGAGGAATCGCTGGACCGTAAGACTGAAGGCATCGAAAGAAAGGAAGAACAGCTTAGCCGTAAGGATGCTGACGCCGAGAAACTTAAAGCAGAGTTATCCTCTCTATGTGCCCGCCAAGTGGCTGAACTGGAAAGGGTATCGGGATTATCATCCGATGAGGCAAGGCAAATCCTGCTTTCCGATGTTGAAAAAGAAATACAGCATGAAGCAGCAATTATGATTAAAGAAATTGAAAACAAAGCCAAGGAAGAAGGCGAGAAGCGGGCCAGGGAAGTAATTACCTCGGCCATTCAGCGATGTGCGGCCGACCACGTGGCAGAGACCACCGTAGCGGTGATTCCGCTCCCCAATGACGAGATGAAGGGGCGGATTATTGGTCGGGAGGGCAGAAACATCAGAGCCTTTGAGACGGCTACCGGTATAGATTTAATTATTGATGATACCCCCGAGGCAGTAATACTCTCGGGTTTTGACCCCATCCGCCGTGAAACAGCCAGGATCGCACTGGAAAAACTTATTGTGGATGGGCGTATTCATCCGGCCCGAATTGAAGAAATGGTTGAAAAAGCACGCAAGGAAGTGGAACAACAGATTCGCGAAGCTGGCGAACAGGCGGTATTCGATACCGGCGTCCATGGACTGCATCCGGAACTGATTTATTTGCTGGGTCGGCTAAAATACCGCACCAGTTATGGGCAAAATGTCTTAAAGCATTCTGTTGAAGTGGCTCATTTGGGTGGGCTGATGGCGGCAGAACTTGGAGTGGATATTCAGTTAGCCAAGCGGGCAGGACTGCTGCACGATATCGGCAAGGCAGTGGACCACGAGGTGGAAGGACCTCATGTGACCATTGGCGTGGAGCTGGCCCAGAAATATAGGGAAAACAAAGATGTTATTCATGCCATTGCTGCTCACCATGGAGACGAGGAACCAAAAACCATTGTAGCCGGACTGATTCAGGCGGCAGATGCTATATCTGCGGCTCGCCCTGGAGCCAGGCGGGAAACCTTGGAGACTTACATTAAGCGACTGCAAAAGCTTGAAGAGATTGCCGGAGCATTTGAAGGTGTGGAAAAATCATACGCCATCCAGGCTGGCCGTGAAATTAGGATTATGGTCAAGCCTGATAAAGTTGACGATCTTGGTGCAGTTAAACTGGTCAGAGAAATAGCCAAGAGGATCGAAAATGAGCTGGATTACCCAGGGCAAATTAAGGTCATGATTATCCGGGAAACACGAGTTGTAGATTACGCTAAATAAGCAAACAAACGATCTCTTACCGAAAATATATTTTAAGGAAGAGATCGTTTTTTATATTTAATGGATTTTTAAGAATGGAAAATTTTTTAATTAGCTAAAAGAACCAACCAGGCAGGAATATATAAAGTTACAAAGAAGTTTTATTTGATTATGTGTGCCTGATTGGAAGGAAGGTGTGCTTTTTGCAGACTCGGTTAAAGGTCGGGGAAGATGTTACTGACAGCGTAGGGCTTCTAATTTCAATATTGGTTAGGTATCCCGAGGTTGCCACAATCAATTTTGACCCGGAGGAACATTTATTAAAATTTAATTTTATTTGTTCTCGGGCTGTTAGTGAAGAGGAAATGCAAAATTTTGAAACGCATATCCTTGATCACATACGGGCATTTAATTACCTTGAGAAAAAAGAAACTCCTCTGGTTGAAATTACATACCAGGTTTTTGAAGATCTAACTGTGATTGAAATTAGAAGAGATGTAGAAACACTGGCTCAAGACGAAATTAATCTAGTGGTTGAAGTATTTTGTCAGTTTTGGGAAAAGGATTTAATATCTGATCTGGGGGACAACCTGATCGAGGAAGACCTGGTGGTCCAGGATGAGATTATCGAACATATGTTGGAGAGTGTAAGGGTTTCGGAAGGAAATAAAAAACTTTACGCGTTTCGGGAAGAGGGAAGGGTTCTTGTTTTCAACAAATAGGTGGTTTCTATTTTGAGTATAAGAATATTAATGATTGGTGATGTTGTGGGGCGCCCGGGACGTCGGGCGCTCATTGAGAATATCCCGGGGTTGGTACGGGACGAAAGAATAAACCTGACCATAGCCAACGGTGAAAACGCCGCCGGGGGTAACGGAATCACTCGAGAAGTGGCCGGTGAACTCTTTTCGGCCGGCGTGGAAGTCATCACCATGGGTAACCATGTTTGGAATAAAAAAGAGATATATAACTTAATCGCCAAGGAAGACAGGATCATCAGGCCAGGTAATTATCCTCCCGGGGCACCGGGTGCAGGATACGGTCGGTACCAAACAAAAAACGGTATCAAGGTCGGGGTAATCAACCTGTCCGGTCGTGTTTTCATGCCAGATCTGGATTGTCCGTTTCGGAAAGCCGACGAAGTTATACCGGTGTTGCAGGATTGGAGCAAAATTATCCTGTTGGATTTTCATGCCGAAGCTACGTCTGAAAAAATTGCTATGGCCTACCACCTGGAAGGCAAGGTGTCGGCGGTATGCGGTACCCACACCCATGTACAAACCGCCGATGAGCGGGTCTTTCCCGGAGGTACGGCTTATATTACCGATGTTGGCATGACTGGGCCGATGGACTCGGTTATCGGCGTTAAAAAAGAAGCGGTGCTGGAAAAGTTCATCACCCAGATGCCGAGAAAATTTGAAGTAGCTAACGGACCATATCAGTTTAATGCTGTTATTATTGACATCGATACTCAAACAGGGACGGCAACCAATATAAAACGCATTCAGAATTATGAGTAATTAACATTACTCAGTAAACCCATTAATGGGCAAATCATTTTTCATCAACAATTGTGCACCTCAAAGGGAAGCAGTCATTTAAGAGCGTTAGCGAAGGATCTAGATTCTTCGCTTCTTTCTACAATGACATGATGCATTACCACTTACTTAGTTAAGGGTATAATTCGTGTATTACAAATTAAAAATTCAAAAATATTAAAAAAATTGAATCCTGAAAAAGGAATTTTATACAGTCCGAAGAATATATTTTTAAGGAATGATGTAGCAAGAGTCTTTCCAGCGAAGAAGGAGGTTCGATATGGAAGTGTTAAAAGTTGCAGCAAAATCCAACCCAAATTCTGTAGCAGGTGCGCTCGCCGGAGTTCTTAGGGAGCGAGGCTGTTGTGAAATGCAGGCCATTGGCGCAGGCGCAATAAACCAAGCAGTTAAGGCAGTGGCCATTGCGAGGGGGTTCGTGGCCCCCAGCGGAGTGGATTTAATCTGCATTCCTGCGTTTACCGACATAATTATCGACGGGGAAGAAAGAACAGCGATTAAGCTTATTGTCGAACCCCGATAAATTTAAAGTAATGTTAACCTGGGCATGGATAGATGATTACAAAGCCTGTTTGTTCTTCTAAAAGCGGAATAGACAGGTTTTTAATTTTGAGTTAGGCTTTGCATCCTATAAAATTTGGGGAGAGGGGTTTGGTGTTAATCTACGGGTTACACTCGCCATTATGCTTGAACGAGCTCGTTCGCCCTCGGGCGCCGGAGAACTCACGCCCTGCGTTCAAACATGCACCGGCGCTTTTCCGCGGGCTCTCTCGCTCTTTGAATTTGGCTCCTACATAACCCTCCGATTAACACCAAACCCCAATAACGCCTGACCTTCGAATGGGAGGTGTACAATGGGTACTTCATTCAAACTGGTGGTGGACGGCCACTGTGATACTCTCACCGCGGCTCCAGGACAAAACCGGGACATCGGTCAGTTATCCCGGCACGGGCAGTTGGATCTGCCGCGCATGGTTTCCGGTGGTGTCAATGTTCAAATTTTTGCTGCTTTTATCTCGCCACGGTTTAAAGACTGGGCGCTTAAAAAATGTCTTCAATACATAGACACGTTTTACTTGCTGATGGAAAAAAATAAGGAAACAATTGAGCCCGCCTTTAATGCAGGTGGTATCAAAGCAATTACCGGTGCAGGGAAGATTGCCGCTCTTTTGGCGGTGGAAGGAGGCGAGCCTCTGACCGGAGACCTTGCCGTGTTGAGGATGTTGCACCGATTAGGGGTGCGTTCTATTACGCTAACCTGGAATGGGCGTAATGAACTGGGAGACGGAGTTGGTGAGGGTGACGAGGCCGGGGGACTGAGTCTTTTCGGCCGCTCGGTGGTGAGGGAAATGAACCGGTTAGGTATGCTGGTGGACGTTTCCCACCTCAGCCAAAAGGGCTTTTGGGATGTGGCTGAAGTATCCGAACAGCCTTTTGCCGCTACTCACGCCAATTGCTACGCTCTGTGCAACCACCAGCGTAACCTCACCGATACTCAAATTGAACACCTGGCCAAAACAGGCGGTGTTGTAGGTCTGTCATTTGTGCCGGCATTTGTTCATTCTACTAAACCGGATCTGGAAGGGTTGATCGGTCATGTTGACCATATTGCGTCGCGTTTCGGCACCCAATGTATCGCGCTGGGTTCCGATTTTGACGGTATGGATGAGTATTTAACCGGGTTGGAAGACGCCAACTGCCTTCCCCGACTGGCCGAAGAATTACTAGCCCGGGGTTACAGTTATGATAACGTTTCTGATATAATGGGAGGAAATTGGATGCGGCTACTGGAAAAGGTTTTGCTCTAGCAGCGCGGCAAAATACTGCTAAAAAAACTGATACGGGTGATTAATTATGTTTGCTGATTTGCACGTGCATACCAGTGCCTCAGACGGTACAAGTTCTCCGGCGGAAGTTGTCCAGTTGGCTGGCTTGGCCGGGTTATGTGCTTTGGCCATCACGGACCATGATACCATGGAAGGCATTGATAATGCTAGAGATACGGCTGGTTCAATTGGCGTAGACGTCCTGGGTGGAGTGGAACTAAGCACCGATTACGCTGGTTTGGAGGTCCACATACTAGGTTACTGTATTGAACCGGCCAATTCCGTTTTCCAGTCCTATCTGAGCGCCTTCAAGAATGCCAGATTGGCACGCGCAGAAAAAATGGTTAACAAACTGCGCGAGCTGGGGATAAACATAAGCTTCGAAAATGTCATGGCGCTGGCGGGCACCGGCTCGGTAGGCCGGCCGCATATTGCCCGGGCGCTGATGCAAACCGGCCAGATCAGTAGGATGGCCGAGGCTTTTGACAGGTACATTGGCTTTGGCAAGGCTGCTTATGTACCACGCCTGAAATACAGGCCGGAGGAGATGATTAAGGCTGTCATTGAGGCCGGAGGGGTACCGGTTCTGGCACACCCGGGCATTACCTGCAAGGATGACTTGATCCTAGCGTTAATAGATGCAGGGCTGCAGGGTTTGGAGGTATTTCACCCCAAACACACCCGGGAGATGGAGAGGCAATACCGTGCGCTTTGCCGCAACCACGGATTAATTGCCACTGGCGGTTCTGATTTCCATGGGGCCGGTGTGGCTGGTCACGGGGTTTTGGGTGAAGCTGTAATCCCTTATGGGGCCGTATTGCAGCTACGGGAACAGGCAGCCAATAACCGTCGTTTGAACGGCGAGAATATTAAAACTGTGTAGGTGAACGTTAAATTGGAAAAAGCATCAAGATTGCATAAACTGTCATCGGCAATATTTAACGAGATGGACGAATTAAAAGAACAAGTTGAGCAAAGGGGAGTATCGGTGATCAATCTGGGCTTGGGTAGTCCCGACCAGCCTCCAGCTCCTCATATCATTGAGGCTATGCACAGGGCGTTGGACAAGCCAGATAACTACGTTTACCCCCTGACGGGGAAAATTGAACTACGCCAGGCGTTAGCCCGGTGGTACCAGAGGCGGTTCGGGGTGGAACTGGATCCTGTTACCGAAGTGCTGGTGTTGATGGGAACTCAGGATGGATTGGCGCATATTGCCATGGCTTTTGTCAATCCTGGTGACATCGTGCTGGTTCCCGACCCTGGTTACCCTATCTATTATGCCAGTATTCTATTGGCTGAGGGCGAAATTTATCCTATGCCTCTGCTTGCTAAAAATGAATTTCTGCCAGACCTGCAAGCCATACCCGAAGATATTGCCCGGCAGGCCAAACTAATGTGGATTAACTACCCCAATAACCCGGTGGCGGCGGTGGCAAGTGCGGATTTTTTTGCCCGGGTGGTTGAATTTGCCAAGGCCTTTAACATCCTGGTTTGTCATGATGTGGCTTATTGTGAACTGGCTTTTGACGGTTATAAACCGGTAAGTTTTTTGGAAACGCCTGGCGCAAGGGATGTGGGCATTGAATTCTATTCATTATCCAAGACTTATAACATGGCGGGCTGTCGCCTCGGGTTTGCCGTGGGCAACCCAATGGTACTGTCTGCCTTGAATCAGGTTAAGTCAAACATTGATTACGGTGTGTTCAACGTAATCCAAGAAGCGGGTATTGCAGCTCTGGAAGGCCCGCAAGAATGCGTACGGCAAAACGCCGATACTTACCGGCGAAGACGTGATGTGCTGGTGCATGGTTTGGCCAAGCTTGGCTGGCCTGTACCCAGTCCGGGTGCGTCAATGTTCCTGTGGGCCCCGCTGCCTCCTGGGTATCAAAAATCGGCCCGGGAATTTGCCCTGGGATTATTAAACCGCAGCGGAGTGTTGGTAATTCCGGGAACAGCATTTGGGGAGCAGGGAGAAGGTTACGTGCGTATTGCGCTGGTCAGGGACGAGGATATCCTAAAAGAAGCAGTGGAACGTATAGGTGAGCTCATAGGTGCCGGCTAACAGGCGAGAGCGCAGTCCTGCCTGTACGAACTAGACTCCGCCATGTCTATTTAAAAGTCACTCAGCATATGCTATTAAAGATACAACGTGCAGGGTGGTGATGCGGTGGAGCATTATGCGGACCTAAAGTTTTTTCAATACCGGGTCAGGGAACTAGAGGATAAGGTAGAGCAGCTCCGACTAAGCAGGAGGGTGCTTATGAACCTGGTGGAGAAACTGGAAAAGGAGAAAACGTGCATCCTGGCGCGGTTAGAAACAGAAAACCGCCGTTTGCATAGGGATAACAACAAATATGCACGCCGGCTGTTAATAAAGAACAGCCAACTGGTAGAACTGAAATCTAAACTTGAAGAGCATTGCCATTAGTCTAATGATAATACAGACCCGCCCGACGAGGGGTCTTTTTTTTTGCCTAATAAATGGGCCCGGGTGGCAATATAATATGGAGTGTTTTTGTACTGGGCCGTTGGGGTTTGCACGCGATTTCCTTGTTGTCTATGATATAATATCCGGGAGAGGTGTTAATTACAATGAAAATTGCTGTAATAGATGGCCAGGGTGGCGGTATCGGTAAGCATATCATGGACAGGCTCAGGCGGGAACTGCCCGATGACACTGAGTTTTTAGCCTTGGGGACCAACGCACTGGCTACTTCGGTCATGCTGCGCTCCGGGGCTAATGAAGGGGCCACCGGAGAAAATGCCGTGATATTTAACGCCCCGCGAGTGGATATTATCGTAGGGCCGGTTAGCATCATGTTTCCCCATGCCATGTCCGGCGAACTGACTCCAGCCATGGCCGAAGCTGTTTCTGCCAGTCCCGCCCTTAAGGTTCTGCTTCCCCTGGCCAGGGCGGGGGTTAATATTGTAGGGCTGAAGGCTGAACCACTGCCCCACTTGGTGGACGAGCTGGTCCGAAAGGTCAAGGAATTTGTGCTTCTTTAAAAAACAAGGCCGGTTTTTAATGTCTTGAATGGGGGATGAATTTTGGCGTCCGGAAAAATTGTTCTGGTTACTGGCGGCGCGCGTAGCGGTAAAAGTGAAGTGGCCGAGCAGTTGGCGGCCGCTTTTTCAGGCCGGGTAATCTATTTAGCTACCGCCGGGGTGTACGATGATGAAATGGTTCACCGGGTAGAAAAACACCAGTCACGCCGGCCTGCTCATTGGGTTACAGTGGAGGAGACCCACTGGCTGGCCCGAGCGTTAATGGCGGTGCCCTGTGGCTCCTGCGTATTAGTAGACTGTTTAACTTTATGGATTACCAATTTATTGCTTGATGACTCCCTGCCTCCCCAAGGGGCAGCGGAAGTGGAGCAGGAAGAATACATAATTAACGAGACTGTGCGAGTGATGGAAACGGCCCGCAGCAGAGAGTTGCTCTTGATCCTGGTCAGTAACCAGGTTGGCTGTGGTGTGGTACCCGACAATCGACTGGGTCGGTTGTTTCGTGATGTTGCCGGGCGGGTTAACCAGCAGGTAGCTGCTCTGGCTGACCGGGTTTACCTGGTTACAGCCGGGATACCGGTAGAGCTTAAGTCCGTGGCGGCAAAAATTGGGCGGGAGGAGATATGATGCCGGCTAAAACAATCATGGTGCAGGGGACGGCTTCACACGCCGGTAAGAGTATCCTGACCGCGGCGCTGTGCCGCATTTTTTCTCAGGATGGTTACCGGGTAGCGCCTTTTAAGTCGCAGAACATGGCCTTGAACTCCTTTGTTACCGCCGACGGCGGTGAAATGGGCCGGGCCCAGGTGGTTCAGGCCGAAGCGGCTGGTATTCTACCAACGGTGGAAATGAACCCCATACTACTGAAACCAACCGGGGAGTCGTCTTCACAAGTGGTGCTCCTGGGCCGACCGCTGGATAATTACACTGCCCAAAGCTACCATAATGAGTTGGCCGGTAAATTGTGGCCTGTGGTTACCGAAACCCTGAATTCATTACGCCAAAAATTCGATATAGTGGTTATCGAGGGGGCCGGCAGCCCGGCGGAAGTTAATCTGCAGGATACCGATATAGTGAACATGCGGGTAGCCCGGGAAGCTGGTGCGCCGGTGCTGCTGGTAGCGGATATTGACCGGGGAGGTGCCCTGGCCTCTGTGGTGGGCACCCTGGAGTTGCTGAAGCCGGATGACCGTAAACGGGTCAAGGGTATTGTTATTAACAAATTTCGTGGCGATGTCAGACTGTTCCAACCCGCCGTCGAATTTCTGGAACACCGGACCGGGGTGCCGGTATTGGGCGTAGTGCCTCATTTTCAGGATCTGTACATCATGGACGAGGATTCGGTGTCCATGGAAAGAAAGAACTACCAGGCCGTCGGAGCAAGTAACCAGGTGGAAATTGCCGTGCTGCGCACGCCCCGGATATCTAATTTTACCGATTTTGATCCCTTCGAGAGTGAACCCGATGTACACATGCGCTACGTGGGCCGGGATAATTCGCTGGGTGAGCCGGATATGGTGATTATCCCGGGCAGCAAAAATACCATTGAAGATTTAAAGTACCTTAAGCAGACAGGCCTGGCGGGCGAAATTGTGCGATTAGCCCGCCGGGGGGTGCCGGTGGTTGGTATCTGCGGCGGTTTCCAGATGCTGGGCACCGAACTTTCCGATCCGGACCGCACCGAATCAGCCGTAGAGAGCATGTCCGGGCTGGGTCTGCTGGACATGAAGACAATATTCGCCCGGGATAAGGTTACCTCCCAGGTGCGCGCCCGGGTATCCGGGGCAGGTGAACTCCTGGGTGGTTACACCGGTGAGCTGGTTGGTTACGAAATACATATGGGACGCACCGACCTGGGCCCCGGCGTGAAAAACGCCTTTCTAATCAGCACCCGCTCCGGCATGGAAGTTAACCTGCCCGACGGGGCCGAAAACGCCGCAGGTACTGTGTGGGGCACCTATATACACGGCGTATTCGATGAAGACAACTTCAGACGCCATATAATTAGCCTGCTGAAGCACAGGAAAGGTATTGACGATATGGCCCATAAGCCGGTGGTAAGTGCTGTGGCCCGGCGGCAGCAAGGTTACGACCAGTTGGCTGAGCTGGTACGCACCAGCCTGGACATCAAAATGGTCTATCATTTGCTTGGGTTGTAAAGCAGATGGAAATATTCTATTGGCAAGCCCTACTGGGATACATAATTGATATTGTGGTTGGAGATCCGCCCCGGCTGCCGCACCCGGTGGTGTTAATCGGTAACAGCATAGCTCGACTGGAAAGTGTGGCCAGAAAAAACTTTAATTCGGCCGAGGGGCTAAAAATCGCCGGTGTAATTCTGGCCGCTACGGTCACGGTGGGCAGTTTTGCGGTAACCGCCCTGCTCCTGTATGTTTTGCAGGAGGTAAGTTATTTACTGTTTCTGCTGGCAGGCGCCTGGCTGGTGTCTACAACTATTGCTACCAAGGGGCTAGCTATGGCAGCCCGGGAAATAAAACAGTTGTTGGCCCGGGGTGACCTGGCGGGGGCCCGCCGACAGGTGGGCATGATTGTGGGCCGGGATACCGGTGACATGGATAGCGGAGAGGTGGCCCGGGCTACCGTAGAAACTGTAGCGGAAAATTATGTAGATGCCGTGGCCGCTCCCCTTTTTTATGCCTGTTTGGGCGGCCCGGCGCTGGCTATGGCCTACCGGGCCATTAACACTCTGGATTCGATGCTGGGATATAAAAATGAAAAATATAAGCACCTGGGCTGGGCATCAGCCAGGCTGGACGACCTGGCCGGATATGTGCCGGCCCGCCTGGCGGGCGGTTTGCTTTTGTTCGCCGCTTGGCTTTCCAACCGGGACTGGAAGCAGGCTTGGCGGGCCTGGCGCAGGGACGCTGCCGCCCACCCCAGCCCCAACAGCGGCATCCCGGAATCAGTGATGGCCGGTACGCTGGGCATCCAACTGGGCGGCCGAAACGTATACGGCGGGGCAGTTTCCCACCGCGCATTCATGGGTGAGCAAATTGAAGCAATACGACCGGACCATGTTAACCGGGCGATCGATATGCTATACCTGGGCGCAATGGTTGCAGCGCTGGGGGCACCGGTTTTTTGGTTGGCGGCCCGGTGGCTTTGGACAGGCCTGGTGCCCTGATGCGGAAAGGAGTATTAACCAGTGGGTGATTATCCACGCATACTGATTGCCGGCACCCATAGTGGAGCGGGCAAGACAACTATAGCTACCGCCGTGATGGCTATGCTAAGCGGCTCGGGTTTAAAAGTACAGCCCTACAAGGTAGGGCCGGATTACATTGACCCGGGTTTTCACCAGGTGGCCACCGGGCGAACATCCAGGAACCTGGATACTTTTTTCCTTGGCGCATCCGGGGTGCGGGAAGTTTTCCAACGTTCGGCTGCCGACGCTGATATCAGTGTCATTGAGGGAGTAATGGGCCTTTACGACGGTATTGGCTCGGGCGGTGAGGGCAGTTCAGCCCGGGTGGCAGAATTACTGCAGTGCCCGGTGCTGTTGGTTGTGGACGCCCGTTCCATGGCGGCCAGTGCTGCGGCGGTGGTATGGGGTTTCGCTCATTTGCCCGGGGGTGTGCCTCTGGCCGGCGTGATATTGAACCGGGTAGCCAGTCCACGTCACCTGGAAGTGCTTACAACTGCCATCGAAGGCCAAACCGGCGTGCCGGTGGTAGGTGGAATCCCCAGGGACCTGGATCTCCAGATGCCGGAAAGGCATCTGGGGCTGGTGCCCAGTGTGGAAACCGGCACCGTGCAACAACTGGTGCAAACACTTGCCCACCGGGTGACACCGCACCTGGCGTTGGAAAATATCGTCCGGATGGCCAAAAGTGTTCGGCACACCACGGTTAAGCCCCAAATTTTTGCCGTGGAACCGGGTGAGCGCGTGCGCCTGGGCATAGTCCGGGACAGGGCCTTTAATTTTTATTATCAAGACGGGTTGAATCTGCTTGAAGCCCTGGGAGCCCAGCTGGTTTACTGCAGTGCCCTTGATGACCAGGCGCTGCCGCCGGAGCTAGATGGTTTATACATTGGCGGTGGTTTTCCGGAAATGTTCCTGGAGCAGCTCGGAGACAACCGTTCTTTTGTAGCCGATCTTAAGGCTAGGGTTGCCCGAGGCCTGCCGATTTTTGCTGAATGCGGGGGGTTAATGTACCTTTGTCATAACATTATTGATTTTGCCGGGCGGCAATGGCAGGGTGCAGGAATCCTCCCGGTTAGCTGCCGCATGGAAAAGAAAAGGGTGGCCTTGGGCTACGTAACGGCCACTGCACTGCGTAATAATGTACTGGTACACGCAGGGACCCAGCTGCGGGGGCACGAGTTCCATTACTCCAAAATTGAAGGAACCGGGCTTACGCCGGCTTATAACCTGTGCAAGTCCGGCAGCAATGCCGGACATCGGGACGGCCATGTCACCGGCAACTTATTGGCTACCTATCTGCACATTCATTTCGCAGGCTCACCCGGGGCCGCCCGGGGATTATTAGAATCGTGTGCCTCGTATCGCCGACGGAGGATGGAAAATTGAAAAGTTTTTTCTTTGCCCTTCAACATTTGACCAGAATAAGATTATATCAAGGTGCCTTTGACGACCGAGCCTTCGGTCGTTCACCGGTTTTTTTTCCCGCCGTGGGTTTGATCCTGGGCTTGTTGCTATGGCTGGCCAAGGTGTTTTTCGATTTGGTTTTCCCCGACCCGTTGGTGGCCGCACTTTTAGTGGTGACTATGGCGGTGCTGACCGGGGGTATTCACCTGGACGGTTTCATGGATACCATGGACGGCGTTTTAAGCGGCCGTCCGCGGGAAAAAAAACTGGAGATCATGCGGGACAGCCGGGTGGGTGCGTTTGGTGCGCTAAGCCTGGTCTGCCTGCTGCTGCTCAAGTTTACTGCCCTGATGACGATGCCTGGAGAGTATTTGGTTGCGGCCATGATCATGGCCACTGTTATAAGCAGGTGGGCAATGGTGTATGTGGTGGCTCAATTTCCATACGCCCGGCGGGAAGGCCTGGGCGAATTGGTGGCCAAATACACAGGTAACCGGGAACTGCTCATAGCGACTGCCTGTACGGTAGTCATTTGTATTGCGGCCGCTGGTTTGGCTGGACTGATACTGCTGCTTGGTGCTTGGTGCTGGGCGCACTTGTTCGGGCGCTGGATAACCGCCGGGTTGGGTGGTGTGACCGGTGATGTGTACGGGGCTACAGCCGAACTAACGGAACTTTTAATTTACCTGCTTGTCTTTCCCGTGTTTGGCCTGCTACCTGCCGTTTTGCGCCAGCCTGGACTGTACTGGTAGTTACTCGAAAGCCTTAAGGAGGTAAGCATATTTTATGATCCATATGGAATATCGCCACGGGGGGGATATTTTCGAAGCGGCCCGCAATTTGGGCAGTTCGGTTGGAGATATTCATGATTTCAGTGCCAACATCAATCCGCTGGGTCCTCCGCCGGCGGCGTTGGCTGCCATTAAGGACAACCTTGATCTAATTCAACATTATCCTGATGCGCGCTGCAGCGAATTGAGGCGGGCCCTATCTCTTTACCTGGGCATACCCGAGGAAAACATGTTGCCCGGCAACGGCGCATCGGAATTGATCTACCTGTTGGGCAGAGCAATTGGCTGCCGGCGGGTGGTAGTGCCCCAACCAACTTTTATTGAGTATGCCGAGGCGGTTACTGCTGCCGGGGGTACGGTAGCTGCGGTTCCCCTGCGTGAGGATAACGGATTTGCATTACCGGTGGTGAGCCTTAAACGGGAACTAAAAAAGGCTGATGCGATATTTATCTGCAACCCCAACAATCCCACCGGCCGAGTGGAAAAGACCGCCGTGCTCCGGTCAATTGTCGAAGAAGCCACCCTTGAAGGTAAAACAGTGGTGGTAGACGAAGCCTTTATGGATTTTGTAACGGATGCCGACCAGTGTACCGTACTGCCGCTGCTGAAAGAGAATCCGGGTCTGGTGGTGCTGTATTCGTTGACCAAATTTTTTGCTATTCCCGGCCTGCGGCTAGGCGTGCTGATTGGTTCAGTGCCTTTGATTAAGCAGCTTGAGACTTTAAAAGACCCTTGGAGCGTTAATCTACTGGCTCAGGTGGCGGGAGCGGCCGCCCTGTCGGACAGGGAATACATGGTCCAAACCAGACAGTTGGTGAAAGGGGAACGGGAATTCCTATATCGGGCGATATCACTAATACCGGGGCTGTCGGCATTTAAAGCTGAAGCCAACTACCTGCTGGTTAAAATTACCCGGGATAACATAAACTCCATCCATTTAGCGGCTGCAACCGCCCTAAGGGGTGTGCTGGTAAGGGATTGCTCTACGTTTAGCGGTATGGGCGATCGATACATCAGGGTGGCGGTCAGGTCGCGTCGGGAGAACGTGGTGTTGCTTGAAGCCCTGAGAGGGGTCATGGAAGGGGTATAAAATGGGTTGCAGAATATATTTAATCAGGCATGGTCAAACGATTTGGAATAAGGACGCCAAGTTTCAGGGCCGGGCGGATGTTCCGCTCAGTCCGCAGGGTATGGAGCAGGCCCGGGCGCTGGGTAATCGTCTAAAGGGGCATAAGTTTGGTGCATTTTTCTCCAGCAGTTTATCCCGGGCCAAGCTAACCGCTGAACTAGTAGCCGAACCGCATGGCCAATCGGTTGCGGTTGAGGTTGCCAAAGGGCTGGATGAACTCAGTTTTGGTGATTGGGAAGGTTTAACCTTTAAGGAGATCCAGGAACGATACAGCGATGAATTAGCGGCCTGGTGGGCCAAGCCGCTTGACACAAGAGTCCCAGGCGGTGAGACTCTTGCTGAACTAGCAGATCGCGCTACTGCTGCTTTAAAGGGAATTGTAGATAAACATCCCGATGAACATGTGGTGGTGGTTGCTCACGGAGGTACCATCAGGAGTGTTGTGAGCACGGTGCTGGGCCTGGACTTGAATCATTACTGGCGTCTGCGCCAGGATAACGCTTCACTGACAATTATTGAATTTTACGGTTGGAATAAACCGATCCTGATGCTGTATAACGATATCAGCCACTTGGGGTCGGGATTGGTACCCCCGGTGCCCTGATAACGTTAAATGCTAGAATTCAGAAGTCAGGATTCAGGAGTCAGAATTAAAGACCCATACATTGATATTTCCGAAATAAATCTAATGGGCAAGAAGTTAGTCAATTAATCCCCATTGATGAGATAAACATTCTTATAAACAATTGTGCACCGTGGGGGGAAAGCTGTCATCTAAGAGCGTTAGCGAAGGATCTAGATTCTTCATTTCGTTCAGAATTGTCACGTCGTACCCACACCACGATAAACGAATAAAATTTACCTTCGTCAAAGATTAAGCTTGTCATCCTGAGCGCAGCGAAGGATCTAGTCTTTAAGATTCTTCGCTGCGCTCAGAATGACAGATCCGTAGTATTCGTAGCAATGACACGACGCTGTACCACTTACTGTATTAACGGTATAACCATGATTATTTAATCTTAGAAACCGGGCCAATAGCCCGGTTTCCTTATGGGCAATGCTCTTAACGGGAACTGCTTTTTGTATGCCTTTTTTGGTAATTCACTTGCATCCTGGCACATATATTGGGACAAGGTGATCTTTGCCGGGGAGGGTAACAAATGGAAACCTTTGGTCATAAAACCGTGCTGATTTTTTTTACATCTCTGGGTATGATGCTGGGCGCCTCGGTGGTGGGATCCCTTGCCGCATTGTTGGTGGGAGAGCCGCCTATAGGTACTTTGCTTAAGTTGGCCCGGGAGATTAAAATATGGGCCATTGTAGCGGCGATAGGGGGTACCTTTTCTACTTTTG
Organism: Desulfotomaculum sp.; assembly: GCA_016841675.1. Lineage (GTDB taxonomy): Bacteria > Bacillota > Desulfotomaculia > Desulfotomaculales > Desulfallaceae > BRH-c8a. Next base: position 5,100 of record JAENYQ010000015.1, on the reverse strand, counting down.
AAGTTTTGGAGTCCGGCCTTTTCCAGGGTGAAGTGCGTGCCATGGTTAAACAACTGCTTTATATTATCAGTGCCTTGGCCGGTGCGCAGTTTGGGCACTTCCTGCTGCTAACCATATCAGGTGAAACAAGGTGAAACGATTAATGCCCAAGGTGGCGATATTTGTCCTGGGAATTATCGTCGGCGCTTCTTCCACCAGCCTTTTTCTAGGGGACACGGTGGACGCGCTGTATATGGAAAACAGATTATTAAAACAGCAGCTCACCACAATTGAAAATGATTTGAAACAGTTGGAGGAAAAAAAACAAACCCCCAAGCGAGTGGTAACCAAAATAAGTACCCGGTTAACGTTCTCCGAGGCATGCGATTTAACTGATTATGAAAAAAGCACTGCCGAGCTAAAAGTAGATCAAAACGTACGGGAATGGCTGCAACTTATTCTGGGGCAGGACCTGGACACAGTTAACTACCAATTGGTACCCCGAATCGTCGATAACAGGGAGATTGAAGTGGATGGTAAAAAAATAGGTCTTCAAGTCGAGCTGGTCGTTATTTCTGAAAACCTGCTGGTGTACATTGAAATTATACCGGTTAAAGAACGGTTGTAAATAATGAAAGGCCGGTTCGGGCATTCTATCTGAAAAAAGGAGTGTCCGCCAAATGGAAGAATTCATTCGTTCAAGGGTACCCTGGAGCACCGAGCCAAGTTTAAAATTTAAGGCTTCTGAAGTTGGCATCGACCATGATGATTTAATTGAAGGAATTAAAGTCGGCAAATCCGATGTTGAAATGGCAGAAGAATTTGACGTAACCGAGACACTGATTCAAAACCTACGTGACCATTTTATGCGTCATGGGCTGGGTTCCATCATGGGCCAGGACTGACAGGACTACCTCCAAACAGGCTTTTTTAACAAGCAAATTAGATCCCCTTGTCCCGCTCAGGTATGCTATAATTAAAAAATATACTTTGCAAACAACTTACATGAGGGGAGTGAGGGGTCATATTTTCTGAGAAATTCGGCAAAACGGGATTGACATTTGATGACGTGCTGCTGGTTCCGGCAGCGTCGGAAATTTTGCCCCGCGACGTTGTTGCAGCAACTCGGCTGACTAAAAAAATAGCCTTAAACGTCCCCCTGATGAGCGCTGGAATGGACACGGTCACTGAATCACGGATGGCTATTGCTATGGCCAGGGAGGGCGGCATCGGGGTAATCCACAAAAATATGCCTGCAGAACGCCAGGCTGTAGAAGTTGACCGGGTAAAACGCTCAGAGCATGGTGTCATATCAGATCCCATTTATTTGGGGGCGAACAATTACGTCAACGAAGCGCTGGTATTAATGGAACGCTACCGTATATCCGGGGTGCCGGTGGTAGAAAATGGTAAACTGGTGGGTATCCTAACCAACCGCGATCTTCGTTTTGAGCGAGATCTAGATAAGTTGGTGGGTGACGCCATGACCAAGATTAATTTGGTCACGGCGCCTGTGGGTACAACCTTGGAACAGGCTAAAGTAATTTTACAAAAGTACAAGGTTGAAAAACTACCCATTGTGGATGATGATTTCAACCTATGCGGCTTGATCACCATCAAGGATATCGAAAAGTCAAGGCAATTTCCCTTATCGGCCAAAGACAATGGCGGCAGGCTGTTGGTGGCCGCTGCTGTTGGAGTAGCTGCCGACACTATGGAAAGGGTAGAGGCATTAATCGCAGCTAAAGTTGATGCTATAGTTATTGACACTGCGCACGGCCATTCCCGAGGTGTATTGAATGCGGTGGAGCATGTTAAAAACAAGTATCCCGATCTACAGATCATCGGCGGCAACGTAGCTACACCAGAGGGTACCCGAGATCTGATTATTGCCGGTGTTGATGCAGTAAAGGTGGGTATTGGACCAGGCTCTATCTGTACCACCAGAGTGGTGGCAGGCGTGGGAGTACCGCAGATTACGGCTGTCTATGATTGTGCCCAGGAGGGCGCCAAACATGGTATACCGATTATCGCCGATGGCGGGATCAAGTACTCCGGGGACGTGGTTAAAGCCATCGCCGCCGGTGCAGACGTGGTTATGCTGGGCAGCTTGTTGGCCGGTTGCGAAGAGAGTCCCGGGGAAATGGAAATTTATCAGGGCCGCAGTTACAAAGTGTATCGCGGTATGGGTTCTCTGGGGGCCATGAAGGAAGGCAGTAAGGACAGGTACTTCCAGGAAAACGAGACCAAACTGGTGCCTGAAGGTGTTGAAGGCCGGGTTCCTTACCGGGGCACCCTGGCGGATTCAGTGTTCCAATTAATTGGCGGTCTCCGGGCGGGTATGGGTTATTGTGGCACCGCCACTATCGAAGACCTGAAAACTAAGACCAAATTCATTCGCATTACCGCTGCGGGCTTGCGGGAAAGCCATCCCCACGACGTTGTGATTACCAAGGAAGCTCCCAATTACAGCCTGCGCTAAAGGAAATTAACTAATCAACAGTAAGCTGGCCGGTCTCACGCATCTGAGGCCGGTTTTTTGTGTCCCTTTATTTCTTTAAACTTTTGAAAAATGTTTTACATAAGCAAAATTTTTATAAGTAAATTATATAGTATTATATTTTAAGGAAAATAATAACAATTATATATAAAAATGGGAAGGATTTACGAAGATTATAATGAATTATATATATAAGCAAAATTTGGTAGTTAATATTTAATAGGTGGTGGCACGATTGAGCGGCAAATTGAACTCTCTGACGGATGTGCTAAAAAAGACGTTGTTTTTCTTTGAAACATTGTCGGTGGCCGAATTAATTCCTTATGTGCACCGACAAATGCTGGCGGATTACAGTGCGGAACAGGTGGAGGAAAAGGTGCATCTGTGCTTGGTGCAGCACGAGTGTTTCACCAGTGAAGATCAGAGTATCTGGACTTTAAATCTGGAAGGTCAAAGGGATAACGACAAACTGTACAATCTGCTTTTGAAAAAACAAAAGCCACTAAGCCTGAACGAAATGACCCAAAACGGTACCGGTGGTAAGAAAAAGCGCAAACCGGTTTCTGAAACGGCGAGCCTAATTAGTGACGGGAGGTTTGTGCAACTGACCAATGGTTACTGGGGCCTCACTGAGTGGGAAGTAGAAACGGGGCATTACTCGCTGCGACACCTAATCGTAAAGGCTCTAAAACTGCACCCCACCGGCCTGTCCCAGGCCCAACTGAGTGATGTGGTAGGTCAATGGAGGGGATCAGAAGTTAATGAAATCAGAGGAGTGCTGACCAAATTCCCATACTTCGAGGAAATTGGCAACGGCGTCTGGTGCTATAATGCCGATACCAGGGTGATCCACGACAGAGTTTTGAAACGGTACCTGGAAGCATTAAAAAGGCAGCGGCAGCGGTGGCACAGGGATCAGGAACGCTGGAATCGCCGCGTGGAAGGAATGAAAAAGCAACTGGACGAAGTTTCTGCGGCCCAGCGGGAAGCCGCCGCTGCGTTGGCTCTACGCAGGGATGACGTGAACCGCTATGACCAAATTGTCACCCAGATGGCCGAAAAGGATTTATTGTTGGCGCTGCGCAAAAAAGAAATTTACCGCTACAAGGAGCATCTGCAAAAGCTGGAGTCTAAAGTCAACGCTATTTTATACCAATGCCGGCTGTGGGTGAGAAGGGCCAGAGATGGTGAGCAGGAAAAAAACAATATGCAGGAGGCATTGCAAAAAAATCAGCAAAGCTTGGAAACGCTGTTTAGCAAACTACAGCAGTACAAGGAGCGGGACAGAGAAAATAAAACCAAAATTATGGAGATTAAGGAGCAGCACGCCGAGCGGGTAGCCGAGTTGCAAACTACTATTGTCAACCTGCGTCAGAAAATAGAAAGATTGCAGGATGTTAGAGAGCAAGAAGAAAAAATATGGCGCGAGGAAGTTAACACTTTAAGCACCGATTTAAAACATTCTATGTCCGAGGCTGAAAGGCTTAATCGGGTGATGAGGCTGGCCCAGCAGGAAGTGGTGGAAATGAAAAACCGGCACAAAGCAATGGAAGTACAGTTGGCCCATCCGCTGGTGCGTTTTTTTGCGAAACTGGTAGCCAAGTTCAGGCGCAATCCGCACCAGGCGTTATAAGGGATACCGTGAGGTATCCCTTTAGTATTTTGTCACATTATGATATATTGGATGATGAAGTGTGACAAACATAGTTAACAGTCAAAAGAGGTGTGCAAAATTGCCGGTCAATGACAATGGGACAGCCATATTAAAAAACAGGGTGCTGGTGGATGTAGAGCTGGACCCGATTAGCCGCAAGATTTACCTCGAAATTGAACCACCTAGTCTATCAGATAACCAGGCGGAACTGGACAGGGTTATGGATGAACTAAATAAAAACCAGGCCGATGTTACATTCCCGCTGGGTTTAATGAATAAAGCCAGTGAGGTTTTGCACCAGGCTAACTGGCAAGCCACCTTTACCCTGGCTCTGTTCGGGGGGCAATGGCAGGTCATCGACGTAGAGCCGGGCAATCAAACGACCAGCCAGTTCGGACTGGCTGTAGACATTGGGACCACAACCGTAGTTGGCTATCTAGTAGACCTTACAACCGGGGGAGTGCTGGGCACTGCCGCGGATTACAACGGCCAAATCCGTTTTGGTGATGATATTTTGTCAAGGATTCAGGCAGCCGGCGATCCATTGGGCAGGCAGGCCATGCAATACGCAGTGGTCGAGACACTTAATGATATTATCAAGCGTTTGGCCGAGCAGCAGCAAATAGATAACCTAAAAATAAGCGCAGTGACAGTGGGAGCCAATACCACTATGGTACACTTGTTGCTGGGATTGGACCCGGGGCGGATTTGTATGGCTCCTTATACTCCAATGGTTAATCGACCCGGGTACATAAAAGCGTCTGAAATCGGCTTAACCGTAAATCCCGAAGCTCCTCTTTATTGCCTGCCCGGCGTGGGCAGTTACGTGGGCGGAGATATCATCGGGGGTGTGCTGGCCAGCGGCATGCACAAGAAACCCGAAGTGGCTCTTTTTGTAGACATCGGCACCAACGGAGAAATGGTGTTGGGTGGTCAGGAGTGGCTAACCGCCTGCGCCGGGGCCGCC
>JAENYQ010000014.1:4483-53952 GCA_016841675.1 Desulfotomaculum sp. | reverse complement strand
TTAATTTGTTGCAAATCTAGATTTGCAACAAATTAAACTTGCAACACCTGGCACCAGAGCCTACCACCAAACCTACATTGTTTAACCAAATATAACTCTTAAGACAGGCCCAAAGGAGGTGTACATATTGCCGATTAGCAGACAGGAAAAAGAAGAGATGCTACAACAACTAAAAGGAAAGATGGAAGCGTCGCAATTAATTATCCTGGCTGAGTACAAGGGACTGAACGTTGAAGCCATGACCAAACTGCGCCGCAAGCTGCGCGGTGTTGGCGGCGAGATTAAAGTGGCCAAAAATACTATTACCAAGCTAGCCGCCAAGGAAGCAGGCCTGGATGACCTTAATGTCTATTTGGAAGGCCCCGTCGCCATGACTTTTGGTTTCGATGATCCGGTGGCACCGGCCAAGGTGATGAACGATTTTGCCAAGGAATATAAGTTGCTGGATATTAAAGCCGGTATCCTGGAAGGGCGTATTATCGACCCCCAGGCTATTAAAGCCCTGGCGGATCTACCCTCGCGGGAAGTATTGCTGGCCAAAGTATTGGGTGGCATGCAAACCCCCATGTATGGTTTTGCGGGCGCATTACAGGGTCTCTTAAGGAACCTGGTTTATGTGCTTGACGCGGTACGGGAGAAAAAATCAGAAGAAGCCGCCAGTTAAGCGCGTGAAAAAACTCGCAGCCTTTTAAAAGCAGACAAGCAGGCTCAGGAGTAGGAATTAAGAATATTTATCGTCTTGAATTATTTTGAATTCTGACTACTAAAAAACAAACATGTTTATTCCCTTTACTTAGTAATCCCCATTGATGAGATAAACATTTTTAATTAACAATTGTGCACTGCGGGGGGAGAGCTGTCATCTAAGAGCGTTAGCGAAGGATCTAGATTCTTCACTTCGTTCTACAATGACACGACGCTGTACCACTTACTGAGTTAACGGTATAACCATGAAAACAAATTACCTTTTAAATTTAAGGAGGTTTATTAAATGTCCAAAGTACAAGAAATTTTAGAAGCCGTTAAGGTTCTTACCGTTTTGGAACTGGCCGAACTAGTCAAAGCGTTTGAAGATGAATTTGGGGTTAGCGCTGCCGCTCCCATGGCTATGGCTATGCCTATGGCCGGTGCCGCTACTGCCGCCGAAGTCGAAGAAGAACAAACCGAATTCGATGTAATCCTTTCTTCGGTTGGCGATAAGAAAGTTAACGTCATCAAAGTGGTTCGTGAAGCTACCGGCCTGGGCCTGAAAGAATCCAAGGAACTGGTGGACAGCGCTCCTAAGGAAATCAAAGAAAAAATCAGCAAAGAAGAAGCCGAAGCCCTCAAGGCCAAGCTGGTCGAAGCTGGCGCCACTGTCGAAATCAAGTAACTCTTTTGCAACTGTTCTAAGGCCGTCCCCCAAAAAAGGGACGGCTTTATTGCTTTTAGGTTCAGTACGTGCCACGAGGGGTGCCCCTTGGATCGTGCAAAATGACGGTGACGTGCGCGGCATGTACGTCTAGCCTGAAAATAATCTCTAGGTTTTGTCAACCTGAGCGCAGCGAAGGTTTTAGATTCCTCACTTCGCTCGGAATGACAATCTAAGCAGGGTCTTATTTTACTGATGGTGCCGCGACAGCGGCATGGTTGTCTACCCGGAAAACATTATAAAAGTAAACTGTAATATTGCCACTTATTTCTTGACATGCAATTCATTACATGGTACAATTCACAGATGTCGGTTCGGAAGAAGATGTAATTGCAGTAAATTTATCACCTGTGCGTTACATATTTGGCCTAAAATAGGAAAAACCGCTTGCGGAGGTTGTATCTGCCATAATAACACAGGCAATAATATCTAAGATAAGTATTTTAATAAGCGAGGGATTGTATAAAACAAGACCTTGCTTTTCGCTGTTTAATTTTATGTAGATCTTAAATGGTGTTCCAAATAATCATATTACGACTTTTTAAAACCAGCTTGAAATAGTTGTTACTTTTGTGGGGGTGTGGTGCTGTAGATGTATCCTGAGCAACTGGGCAAAAGAACCCGATGGAGTTTCGGTAAATTGCGCGAGGTCTTGGAACTGCCCAACCTGATCGAGGTCCAGCGCAATTCGTACGTCTGGTTCCTGAAGTCGGGACTGCGGGAAGTTTTTCATGATATTTCCCCAATCCAGGATTTCACCGGCAACCTGGTGTTGGAATTCCTGGATTATAATCTAGGCAATGCCAAGTATAGCGTCGAGGAATGCAAAGAGCGCGATGTAACCTATGCCGCTCCCTTGCGGGTCAAGGTTCGCCTGATTAACAAGGAAACCGGTGAGGTCAAAGAGCAGGAAGTATTTATGGGTGACTTCCCGCTGATGACCGACAAGGGCACCTTCATTATTAACGGGGCTGAACGGGTAATTGTCAGCCAGCTGGTCCGATCGCCCGGTGTATATTTCTCCGAGACCATCGACCCCAGCGGCAAAAAACTTTTCGGTGCCACGATTATTCCCAACCGAGGTGCTTGGTTGGAGTTTGAAACCGATGTCAATGAACAAATTTTCGTGCGCATTGACCGGACCAGGAAAATCCCGGTGACTGTGTTAATCCGGGCCTTGGGGTATGGATCCAACGCCAGGATTATGGACCTGTTTGAAGAAAACAGGCACGTTCAGGAAACCCTGGCCCGGGATAACACCGACTCCGAAGAAGATGCCCTGGTGGAAATCTACAAGCGCCTGCGTCCGGGTGAGCCGCCAACGGTGGACAACGCCCGGTCCCTGCTGGACGCGTTGTTTTTCGATCCCAAGCGTTACGACCTGGCCAACGTGGGCCGTTACAAAGTGCAAAAAAAGTTGAAACACGGTATTTTATATCGATATCCCGAAGGTGAGGATGGGCCAACCGAGTTTGATGCGCTGTTAGGCGCGGATGTGCCGGTGACCCGGGAGTTTATTCGTATCCTTTCGCCCAAAGATATTATTGAGGCCGTGCATTATCTGCTGCGTCTGATGGATGGCGAGGGCCGAGTGGACGATATTGACCATTTGGGCAACCGGCGGCTGCGTTCGGTGGGGGAACTGCTGCAAAACCAGTTTCGCATTGGGCTGTCCCGCATGGAACGCGTGGTTCGCGAGCGTATGACCATTCAGGACGTCGACGTAATTACACCCCAGGTGTTGATTAACATCCGGCCGGTGGTGGCATCTATTAAGGAGTTCTTTGGCTCCAGCCAACTTAGCCAATTTATGGATCAAACCAATCCACTTGCCGAATTAACGCATAAACGTCGTCTGTCGGCGCTGGGCCCGGGAGGTCTGTCCCGGGAGCGGGCCGGTTTCGAGGTACGGGACGTGCACCACTCTCACTATGGTCGCATGTGCCCCATTGAGACCCCTGAAGGTCCTAACATTGGACTGATCGGTTCGCTATCATGTTTTGCCCGGATCAACCAGTTCGGTTTTATAGAAACCCCTTACCGCCGGGTGGACAAGGAAACCAAGCAGGTCACCGATAATTTTGTTTACCTTACCGCCGATGAAGAAGAAGAGATGATTGTCGCCCAGGCTAACGCTGTACTGGATGAAAACTCATATTTCGCTCAGGAGCGGGTTAACGCCCGGCACGGCCGGGAAATTCTGGTGGTGCCGGCTGATAAGGTGGACTACATGGATGTCTCACCCAAACAGGTGTTTAGTATCGCCACCTCGCTAATCCCGTTTTTGGAGCACGATGATGCCAACCGGGCTTTGATGGGTGCCAATATGCAGCGCCAGGCCGTGCCGCTGTTAAGGACCGAGGCGCCGCTGGTGGGTACCGGCATTGAGTATACCGCGGCCCGCGACTCCGGCGTCGTGCTGATGGCGGGCAGTGACGGGATGGTGGATCGGGTTACCGCCACCGAAATTATCCTCCGTGCTGATGACGGTAAAAAGGAAAAGCACAAGTTGCTGAAATTTACCCGTTCCAACCAGGGTACCTGCATCAACCAGCGTCCCATCGTGGATAAGGGCGAGCGGGTCAAGGCCGGGCAAGTTATCGCCGACGGCCCTTCCACCGATTTTGGTGAACTGGCCCTGGGACGCAACGTGCTGGTGGCGTTTATGCCCTGGGAAGGTTACAACTACGAGGACGCCATCCTGGTCAGTGAAAAAATGGTCAAGGAGGACTACTTTACCTCCATTCATATAGAAGAATACGAGTGTGATGCCCGGGATACCAAGCTGGGTCCCGAGGAAATTACCCGCGACATTCCTAACGTGGGTGAAGAAATACTAAAAGATTTGGACGACCGCGGGATTATCCGGACCGGCGCTGAAGTCCGTCCCGGAGACATCCTGGTGGGTAAGGTAACCCCCAAAGGTGAAACTGAACTCACCGCCGAGGAGCGGCTGCTAAGGGCCATCTTTGGCGAAAAAGCCCGGGAGGTGCGGGACACCTCGCTGCGGGTGCCCCACGGGGAATCCGGTAAAGTGGTTGATGTTAAGGTGTTTTCCCGGGATAACGGCGATGAACTGCCACCCGGCGTCAATCAATTGGTGCGAGCTTATATTGCGCAAAAGCGTAAAATTTCCGAGGGTGACAAGATGGCCGGCCGGCATGGTAACAAGGGTGTAATCGCCCGCATTCTGCCGGAAGAGGATATGCCCTTTTTACCGGACGGAACACCGCTTGAAATAGTGCTTAACCCGCTGGGTGTACCTTCGCGGATGAATATCGGACAGGTACTGGAAACCCATCTGGGCTGGGCGGCCCGTGCGCTGGGCATTAATGTGGCCACCCCGGTCTTTAACGGAGCCCGGGAAGAAGATATTATAGAACAATTGGAAAGGGCGGGCTTGCCCACCAACGGCAAGATGCAGCTTTTCGAGGGCCGTACAGGTGAGCCTTTTGAAAGCCCTGTTACTGTGGGCTATGTGTATATGCTGAAACTGGCCCACCTGGTGGATGATAAAATTCACGCCCGTTCCACCGGCCCGTACTCCCTGGTCACCCAACAGCCGCTGGGCGGTAAAGCCCAGTTCGGCGGTCAGCGGTTCGGTGAAATGGAAGTTTGGGCCCTGGAAGCTTACGGCGCGGCATACACGCTGCAGGAAATCCTTACGGTTAAGTCCGACGACGTGGTTGGCCGAGTTAAAACCTACGAGGCCATTGTCAAGGGTGAAAACGTACCCGAACCCGGCGTACCAGAATCATTTAAAGTGCTAATCAAGGAACTGCAAAGCCTCTGCCTGGCAGTCAAGGTGCTGTCGGAGGACGAACAGGAGATTGAGATTAAGGAAGCTGAGGAAGACATTGCTGAAACCGCCAAGGACCTGGGTATCGATTTACACGAAGGCCGGGGGCGGCCCGGAGACTACCCTGAAGACCCGGAAGTTGCAGTCGAAGGAGGACCAGACGAAGTTGATGATGTTGAAGTCGACGTGGAATACCTGGCCCAAGACGATGCGGAAATCGTCGCGCTGGATGCTGTGGGCACCGAGGACAGCGAGTTGGCCGACTTAGATTCCGAAGATGAAAGTTACGATGATGACCTGGATGAAGAGGAGTAAGTAGTCAGTGCAGCGGCCCAAGAGTCCTGGTCCAAAGCAACAGGATGGTGTATTTGGGGGTCAAAGCTGCACGCTTTCAGTCACACTAGTCCATCTGTTGGGGACATTCAGCAGATGGCACTAGTTATCCGGAAAGGAGCGAGGTCCTTGCTGGACTTGAACAACTTCGACCGTATTCGTATCGGTCTGGCTTCTCCCGAACTAATCCGGGAATGGTCAAACGGAGAGGTTAAAAAACCCGAGACGATTAACTACCGCACCTTGAAACCCGAGCGTGACGGATTGTTCTGCGAGCGTATTTTCGGCCCCACCAGGGACTGGGAATGCCATTGCGGCAAATACAAGCGGGTCCGTTATAAGGGTGTGGTTTGCGACCGCTGCGGCGTTGAGGTAACGCGGTCCAAAGTGCGTCGGGAAAGGCTTGGCCATATTGAGCTGGCCGCGCCCGTCTCGCATATTTGGTATTTCAAAGGCATCCCCAGCCGTTTAGGACTACTGCTGGACATGTCGCCCCGGGCGCTGGAAAAGGTACTCTATTTTGTTTCTTATATCGTTATTGAGCCCATGGATACACCGCTGATCAAGAAACAACTGCTCACCGAAATTGAATACCGGGAACACCGGGATAAATACGGTAATAACTTCAAAGCCTTAATGGGCGCTGAAGCAATCAAAAAACTGCTGCAGGAGATTAACCTGGATGAAATGAGCCGGGAACTGCGTCAGGAACTGAAAGATGTTACCGGGCAGCGCAAAATCCGCGCCATCCGCCGCCTCGAGGTGGTGGAGGCTTTCCGTAAGAGCGGCAATCTTCCGGAATGGATGATCGTCGACGTTATTCCGGTGATCCCGCCGGAACTGCGTCCCATGGTGCAGTTGGATGGCGGCCGGTTTGCCACCTCCGACCTAAACGATCTATACCGTCGGGTAATTAACCGCAACAACCGTTTAAAGAGACTATTGGACCTGGGTGCGCCGGATATCATAGTGCGTAACGAAAAGCGCATGCTCCAAGAGGCTGTGGACGCCCTCAACGACAACGGCCGCCGCGGTCGCCCGGTAACCGGCCCCGGCAACCGGCCCTTAAAATCGCTCAGCGACATGCTCAAAGGCAAGCAGGGCCGCTTCCGTCAGAACCTTTTGGGCAAGCGGGTGGACTACTCGGGCCGGTCCGTAATCGTGGTCGGTCCCAATCTAAAGCTGCACCAATGCGGCCTACCCAAGAACATGGCCCTGGAATTGTTCAAACCCTTTGTGATGAAAAAACTGGTTAACGACGGCTTTGCCCATAATATTAAAAGCGCCAAACGCATGGTGGAACGGGTGCGGCCCGAAGTCTGGGATGTACTGGAAGAAGTAATTAAAGATCACCCGGTGCTGTTAAACCGGGCCCCGACTCTGCACCGTCTGGGCATCCAGGCTTTTGAGCCCGTGCTGGTGGAAGGAAAAGCCATTCAAATTCACCCCATGGTCTGTACCGCATACAACGCTGACTTCGACGGTGACCAGATGGCCGTGCACCTACCCCTTTCTGCCGAAGCTCAGGCCGAGGCCAGGCTTTTAATGCTGTCTTCATATAATATCCTTAACCCCAAAGACGGTCACCCGGTGGCCATTCCCACCCAGGACATGGTGCTGGGCTGCTACTACCTGACCATGGACAAAGACGGTGATGTGGGTGAAGGCAAAATATTCTACGGCGATGAAGAAGCAATCCTTGCTTATGATAACAAAGCAGTCACGCTGCACGCCAAGGTAAAAGTGCGGACTAAGGATGGGTTGATTGAAACTACCGTGGGTCGGGTGATTTTCAATCAAGCCCTGCCCAGTGGCGAACCGTTTTTTAACACTGTGACGGACAAAAAATCTTTAAGTAAAATTGTCGATAACTCGTACCGTAAATACGGTTTTGCCGAAACCGCCGAACTATTAGATGGGATTAAGAAACTGGGCTTCCAATATGCTACCAAGGGCGGGATCACCATCGGTAATGCCGACATCATTATCCCCAAGGAGAAAAAGGAAATCCTGGCTGAGGCCGATGCCCAGGTGCGAAAAGTGGAAATACAGTATCGCCGGGGTTTAATCACCGATGATGAAAGATACCGCAAAGTAATTGGTATTTGGAACACCGCCACCAGGGATGTTACCGACGCGCTGGTGCAATCGTTGGATAAATTCAATCCTATTTACATGATGGCCAACTCGGGTGCTCGGGGTAACATTCAGCAGATCCGTCAGCTGGCGGGTATGCGGGGCCTGATGGCCGACCCCTCGGGCCGCATTATCGACCTACCCATTAAAGCTAACTTCCGCGAGGGTCTGACGGTGCTGGAATACTTCATTTCCACTCACGGTGCTCGCAAAGGTTTGGCGGACACCGCGCTGCGTACCGCCGACTCCGGTTACCTGACCAGGCGTCTGGTGGACGTGGCCCAGGATGTTATCGTCAGGCAAATCGACTGCGGCACTGAGGAAGGGATTTACGTTGAAGAAATTAAAGACGGCAATGAAGTCATTGAAAAATTAGATGATCGCATCATCGGCCGGCTGGCTCGGGAAGATTTAATTCATCCCGAAACCGGCGAGGTCATCGTAGCTGAAAACCAAATTATCGAACATGAACACGCCGAAATAGTTATGGCTACCGGCATTAAAAAAGTAAAAATTCGCTCGGTACTGACCTGCAGCAGCCGTTACGGGGTGTGCAAAAACTGTTACGGCCGCAACCTGGCCACCGGACATAACGTTGATATTGGAGAAGCGGTAGGCATTATCGCCGCCCAATCCATCGGTGAGCCCGGCACCCAGTTAACCATGCGGACCTTCCACACCGGCGGTGTGGCCGGCGATGACATCACCCAGGGTTTACCGCGGGTAGAGGAATTATTTGAAGCCCGTAAACCCAAGGGCCAGGCGATTATCTCCGAGGAAGTCGGCGTGGTGGAAATCAGGGAAGTCAAAGGGCGGCGGGAAATCGACATCACCGCTGAAGACGGAGGCAAAAACACCTACCTGGTACCCTACGGGGCCCGTCTGAAGGTGCATAACGGTGACCGGGTGGAACTTGGCGATGAGCTGACCGAAGGTTCCGTGAACCCCCACGACCTGCTTAAGATTAAGGGCGTTACCAGTGTCCAGGTTTATCTGCTGCAGGAAGTGCAGCGGGTGTACCGGCTGCAGGGCGTGGACATCAACGACAAGCACATTGAAGTGATGATTCGCCAGATGCTGCGCAAAGTACGGGTAGAAGAGCCTGGCGACACCCCGCTCTTAACCGGTGGGCTAATCGATATTTTTGAGCTGCTAGAGGAGAACAAGCGCGTCGAAGCCGAAGGCGGCGAGCCCGCCGAAGGCAAAGCAGTACTGCTGGGGATCACCAAGGCCTCCCTGGCCACCGACTCCTTCCTGTCGGCGGCATCCTTCCAGGAGACCACCCGGGTACTCACCGAGGCGGCCATCAAAGGTAAAACCGACCCACTGCTGGGTTTGAAAGAGAACGTCATTATTGGCAAACTAGTACCGGCCGGTACCGGCATGAGCCGCTACCGCAATATAGAAATAGAAGTGGACGGCGAGCACACCAGCAGCTATTTGCTGCCGGGCAACGAACCAATGCCGGTGTAGATATGTGGTGCCAGGTGTTGCAAGTTGTAAGTTGCAAATCGGAGATTTGCAACTTACAACTTGCAACACCTGGCACCAAAGCCTACCACCCAGCTCAACTTGCAACTTACAACTTGCAACACCTGGCACCAGCTCAGGAAAATTATTGACTTTGCCAAACTGTAGAGATATAATGTTTGAGTGTGTTGATTTCGGAGGTTGATCGGCTATGCCCCAGCGTCTACAGGCAGCCAGGGAAAAGACCGTGGGCACCAAACAAACAATTAAAGCCCTTAAAAGGGAACCGGTTAAAACGGTCTATGTTGCCGAAAACGCCGAAAGACACGTTATTGAACCGATTCTTGCCGCCTGCCGGGAAAAACAAGTACCGGTGGTCAGGGTGGACTCCATGAAAACTCTGGGCAAGGCCTGCGGGATTAAGGTAGGATGTGCTGTAGCGGCTATTGTCCAGGAATAATTAGTGCTGTTTTAGGAATCAGAAATCAGGAGTCAGAAGTCAGAATGAGTTGCGAAGAAAGCATATTCTTATTCTCGAGACATTCTGAATTCTGACTACTGAATTCTGACCGCTTTGGTGCTTGGTGCCAGGTGTTGCAAGTTGCAAATCAAAGATTTGCAACTTGCAACACCTGGCACCAGAGCCTACCGCTCAACTTGCAACAAAGCCAACTTGCAACACCTGGCACCACAAGTTTTGACGTAAAGGAGGTGGAACAGAGATATGCCGACTATCCACCAGCTAATCAGAAAAGGCAGGGAAGCAAGCGTCAAAAAATCCACCGCTCCAGCCTTGAAAGAGTGCCCTCAAAAACGGGGCGTGTGCACCAGGGTATATACAACTACGCCCAAAAAGCCTAACTCCGCGTTGCGGAAAGTAGCCAGGGTCAGGCTGACCAACGGGATTGAGATTACTTCATATATTCCCGGTATCGGGCACAACCTACAGGAACACTCCGTAGTTTTGGTACGCGGCGGCCGGGTTAAAGACCTTCCCGGTGTCAGGTATCACATTATCAGGGGCGCGCTAGACTGCGCCGGAGTGCAGAACAGAAATCGCAGCCGTTCCAAGTACGGTTCCAAAAAACCCAAGAAATAAAACTCGCTAATTAATGTTTCTTAACTATAAATACTAAACTTTTACGCCGGATATGCCGGTGAATTTTTAACCTTAGCGCAAAGGGGGGAAAAGAATGCCCAGAAGAGGCGCAGCGCCCAAACGGTATGTTATGCCCGACCCGGTTTATAGCAGCAAGGTGCTGACCAAGTTGATCAACCAAATTATGAACGATGGCAAAAGAAGCGTGGCCGAAAAAGTTTGCTACAATGCTTTTGAAATCATACGTGAAAAAACCGGCAAGGATCCGTTGGAAGTTTTCGAGCAAGCCATGAAAAACGTAATGCCGGTTTTAGAAGTTAAAGCCCGGCGCGTAGGTGGTGCCAACTATCAGGTGCCTATCGAAGTCAGACCCGAGCGCAGACACACATTGGCAATCCGCTGGATTACCACGTACGCTCGTAATCGCGGCGGCAAAAGCATGGAAGGCCGTCTGGCCGAAGAATTAATGGAAGCGGCCAATAATACCGGTCCGTCTGTGAAGCGGAAAGAAGATACGCATAAAATGGCTGAGGCCAACAAAGCTTTTGCTCACTACAGGTGGTAGTAAAGGGGGGTCTTTATGGCGAGGCAATTTCCGCTGGACAAAACACGTAATATAGGGATCATGGCCCACATCGACGCCGGAAAGACCACCACCACCGAACGTATTCTGTTCTACACCGGCAGGGTGCATAAACTGGGGGAAGTTCACGACGGTGCGGCAACGATGGACTGGATGGTCCAGGAACAGGAGCGGGGCATTACCATTACCTCCGCTGCCACGTCGTGCCAATGGCGGGATTATGCAATTAACATTATTGACACACCCGGGCACGTGGACTTTACCGTTGAGGTGGAACGTTCGCTCCGGGTACTAGATGGAGCCGTCGCTGTATTTTGTTCGGTGGGTGGTGTGGAGCCGCAGTCCGAAACAGTGTGGCGGCAGGCAGACAAGTACAGGGTCCCCCGGATTGCTTACATTAACAAAATGGACCGCATCGGGGCCGACTTTTTCAGTGGTCTGGAAATGATGGTTAAAAGGCTGGGTGCCAACCCGATAGCGTTGCAATTGCCTATCGGAGTGGAAGAAAGCTTCACCGGCGTGGTAGATTTAATCCGCGTCAAGTGTATCCGATATATTGACGATCTTGGTACCACCAGTGAAGAATCAGAGATTCCCGCCGATATGGTGGAACTTGTCGCCGAGCATAGGGAAAAGTTGATAGAAGCAGTGGCCGAGTTTGATGATGAGCTAATGAATAAATACCTGGACGGGGATGAACTAGACCCCGAGGAAATTAAGGCGGCTCTTCGCAAAGCCACTCTGGCGGTTAAAATCGTGCCTGTATTATGCGGGTCATCATTCAAGAACAAAGGGGTGCAGCCCCTGTTAGACGCCATTATAGATTACATGCCGGCACCATCCGACGTGCCCGCCATTCGGGGCATCCACCCCGACAGCGGCGAGGAAGATGCTCGGGAAGCCGACGACGACAAGCCCTTTTCAGCTCTGGCGTTTAAAATTATGACCGACCCTTACGTGGGTAAGCTTACTTATTTTCGAGTCTATTCCGGCGTAATCGCTAGCGGTTCTTACGTCCTAAACTCCACCAAGAACAAGCGGGAGCGCATTGGCCGCATTCTGAGGATGCACGCCAATCACCGGGAGGATGTCAAGGAAATATACGCTGGTGATATTGTGGCCGCCGTGGGATTAAAAGACACCACCACCGGCGACACGCTGTGTATAGATAAATTTCCCATCCTGCTGGAGGCGATGGAGTTTCCCGAACCCGTTATATCAGTAGCCATTGAGCCCAACACCAAAGCCGACCAGGATAAAATGGGTGTGGCACTGCAAAAACTCGGTGAGGAAGATCCCACCTTCAAGGTGCACACCGACATCGACACCGGGCAAACCATTATCCGTGGGATGGGTGAATTACATCTGGAAATTATTGTGGACCGGCTGCTGCGGGAGTTCAAGGTCGGGGCAACCGTGGGCAAACCGCAGGTGGCTTACAAAGAAACGATCCGTAAAAAAGCAAAGTCAGAGGGCAAATTCATTCGCCAGTCCGGTGGCCGCGGCCAATACGGTCACGTGGTTATCGAGCTGGAGCCCGCCGAACCCGGCACCGGGTTTGAATTTGTCAATAAAATTGTGGGCGGAGCCATCCCCAAGGAGTACATTTCTCCGGTGGAAAACGGTATCCGTGAGGCCATGAATAACGGCGTGTTAGCCTCTTACCCGCTGGTGGACGTGCGCGCCACCCTGCTAGACGGCTCCTTCCACGATGTGGACTCATCGGAAATGGCATTCAAAATTGCCGGGAGTATGGCACTGCAAAGCGCAGCCAAAAAAGCCGGCGCCGTATTGCTGGAACCATCGATGAAAGTGGAAATAGTGGTTATGGACGAGTACATGGGAGACGTTATCGGCGACATCAACTCCCGCCGGGGCCGCATCGGCGAGATGGAACCCCGGGGTGTCAACCAGGTGATTCACGGCTATGTGCCCCTATCCGAAATGTTTGGGTATGCTACCGAACTGCGGTCCCGGACCCAAGGGCGAGGCACTTACACCATGCAATTTGACCACTATGAAGAAGTGCCGCAATCTATAGCCGAAAGTATAGCAACCAAGCGCGCATAGCAGAATATGTAAAAGACGACTCAGGAGTCAGAATAGGCGCTCCAAACAGTATCTGCAGTGCATGAAAAACAAACGTACGGAGGCGATCCGGTGGTATCCGGAGAGAGCGGTGCACCTGATTGCGTTGTCTAGCCCGTCATAGCCCCGAATTCATGACTGCTTAGGGCGTAAGTAATGGTTAAGCAAATCGCCTGGCGCGTTCACCAAAAGCCTTGCCAACCACAACAAGTAGAATTGCAAGAGCGAACGGAGCGATACCACCGGAGCGCCAGATACGAGTAACGCTTAAAAATGTTTAAATGATTTTGTATTTAAAGGATTTAAGGAGGAATTAAAACCCAATGGCCAAAGCGAAATTTGAGCGGAATAAACCGCACTTGAACATCGGCACCATCGGCCACGTCGACCACGGCAAAACCACCCTGACTGCCGCCATCACCAGCGTGCTGTCCACCGTGGGCGGTGCTGCCATCAAGAAATACGACGAAATCGACAACGCGCCGGAAGAACGTGAGCGCGGCATTACTATCAACACCTCCCACGTTGAATACGAAACCCAAAGCCGTCACTACGCGCACGTTGACTGCCCGGGCCACGCCGACTACATCAAGAACATGATTACCGGCGCCGCCCAAATGGATGGTTCCATCCTGGTAGTATCTGCCGCCGACGGCCCGATGCCCCAGACCCGTGAGCACATCCTGCTCTCCCGTCAGGTGGGCGTGCCCTACATCGTAGTCTACCTGAACAAAGCCGACATGGTCGACGACGAAGAACTACTGGAACTGGTCGACATGGAAGTACGCGATCTTCTAAACATCTATGAATTCCCGGGCGACGACACCCCCATCATCACCGGCTCGGCCTTAAAGGCGCTGGAATGCGCCTGCGGTAAACGTGACTGTGAATGGTGCAAGAGCATCTGGGAACTAATGGACGCCGTCGACTCATACATTCCCAACCCCGAACGTGACGTCGACAAGCCGTTCCTGATGCCCGTAGAAGACGTATTCACCATCACCGGACGCGGCACCGTGGCCACCGGCCGTATCGAGCGCGGCGTGGTTAAGACCGGCGAAGAAGTAGAAATCGTCGGGCTAATGGATAAACCGCGCAAGACCGTCGTCACCGGCGTGGAAATGTTCCGCAAAATCCTCGACCGCGGAGAAGCCGGCGACAACGTTGGCTGTCTGCTGCGCGGCGTAGACCGCAAAGAGATTGAGCGTGGCCAGGTGCTTGCCAAGCCCGGCAGCATTAAGCCGCACACCAAGTACAACGCCGAAGTATACGTCCTGACCAAAGAAGAAGGCGGCCGGCACACCCCGTTCTTTAACGGCTACCGTCCCCAGTTCTACTTCCGGACCACCGACGTGACCGGCATCGTCCAGTTGCCCGAAGGCGTGGAAATGGTTATGCCTGGCGACAACGTTAAGGTAGATATCGAGTTAATTACCCCTATCGCCATCGAAGAAGGCCTGCGTTTCGCCATCCGTGAAGGCGGTCGCACTGTGGGCGCCGGGGTTGTTACCGGCATTAATGAGTAAAACGAAAAGCCCGCATCTTTAGGGTGAAAGGAGGCCAGCGCATTGAAAAGTCAAAAAATCCGGATCCGCCTTAAGGCTTACGACCATAAAATGCTGGACCAGTCGGCCCAGAAAATAGTCGATACCGCCCGCCGGACCGGTGCTTCCGTGGCCGGACCCGTGCCGTTGCCAACGGAGAAAAATATTTACACCATATTGCGCTCCCCGCATGTTAATAAAGACTCGCGGGAACAGTTTGAGATGAGGACCCATAAACGCCTCATCGATATCATGGAGCCCACTCCCAAAACGGTGGACGCGCTGATGCGCCTTGACCTGCCCGCCGGGGTGGATATTGAAATTAAACTTTAAGGAATGGGGACACACCCGCTGAAGAACGGGTATTCCTCTGGGGACGTGAATGTCCCCAACGTATGAAAGGGGACACACCTCAGCTTATGGGTCGTGTCTTTGGGGTCGAGGAATGTCCCCAACGTATGAAAGGGGACACACCGTAAGCGGAAAGGGGACACACCTGCTGAAGTTCGGGTAGTCCTCTGGGGACAGGAATGTCCCCGATTCTAGGCTTGGGTAGTCCTCTGGGGTCGAGGAATGTCCCCGAATTAAGAAAAACTGCCTGAAGAGGTTACGTTCGCTGCGAACCGCGAAAAGTGGATGTCCGGTGAACCGCTGACGATGCGCATAAGCCTTCGAAAAGCAAGCAGACTTCGGGAAGGCACGAGAGGTGCGATGAACGATGAAGACCATACTAGGCAAAAAGGTCGGCATGACGCAAGTTTTTACTGAAAACGGTGAATCCGTACCGGTAACGGTAATTGAGGCCGGCCCATGTGTTGTAGTACAGAAAAAGATATCCGAACAGGACGGATACCATGCCGTCCAGCTGGGTTTTGGCGAAAAGCGAGAGAACCTGTTCAACAAACCCCAAAAGGGCCATTACGCCAAGGCGGGTGTGAAGCCTAAGCGTTACTTGAGGGAAGTGCGTGTGGAAGACGCAGCAGGTTATGAAGTAGGCCAGGAAATTAATGTCGATATATTTGCTATCGGCGAACGGGTAGACGTGGTCGGAACTTCCAAAGGGCGTGGTTTTACCGGCGGCATCCAGCGTCACGGTTTCCACCGCGGCCCCATGACCCACGGTTCCAAGTACCACCGCAGGCCCGGTTCACTAGGACCTAAGGGCCCGGCCCGGGTATTCAAAGGCCGTAAATTACCCGGCCACGCTGGCGCCGAGCGGGTAACCGTGCAAAACCTGGAAGTAATTCGGGTAGAAGCCGGGCAAAACCTACTGGCTATCCGGGGAGCCGTTCCAGGTCCGCGGGGCGGATTGCTGACTATTAAACGCTCCGTCAAGTCCCGATAGCGGCTGCGCAGCGAAAGGAGGAAGATACGCATGCCCAAAGTTGCCATATACAACGTAAACGGTGAACAGGTCGGGGAACTAGACTTAAACGACGCTATATTCGGCGTAGCTGTACACCAGCAGGCCCTGTTCGATGTAGTTAACATGCACCAGGCCAGTAAACGGCGGGGCACCCACAACACCAAAACCAGGGCCGAGGTCAGCGGCGGCGGCCGCAAGCCGTGGCGCCAAAAAGGCACCGGCCGCGCCCGGCACGGCACCATCCGTTCCCCCATCTGGCGAGGTGGCGGAATCGTCTTTGGTCCGCACCCCAGGGACTACAGTTACGAAATTCCCAAAAAAGTACGTCGGCTGGCCATGAGGTCGGCCCTGTCATCCAAGGTGGAAGGCGGCAGCATCGTGGTGCTGGAAGCACTGAGTATGGAAATGCCCAAAACCAAGGACATGATTAGAATTTTGGATAATCTAAAAGTGAACACCAAGGCACTAGTTGTTACCGCCGACCGGGATGAGACCGTCTTCAAGTCAGCCCGCAACATCCCGGGCGTTAAGCCGCTTAGTGTACCTGGTCTGAACGTATACGACCTTTTGAACCACACTACGCTGGTTATTACCAGGGACGCGGTGGCTAGGGTCGAGGAGGTGTTCGCATAATGGAAAATCCCAGGGATATTATCAGAAAACCGGTGGTAACAGAAAAAAGCACCGCCCTGCTGGAGGAAAACAAGTACACCTTTATCGTTGACCCCAGGGCCAATAAGATTGAAATCCGCAAAGCGGTGGAAGAACTGTTTAACGTTAAGGTCGACGAAGTGCGCACGATGCGGGTGAAGGGTAAGTTTAAGCGGGTGCGTAACCGCTGGGGTAAAACCCCGGAATTAAAAAAAGCCATCGTCACCCTTAAACCGGGCAGCAAAATCAAACTGTTTGAGGGTATGTAACACACACATTAGAGGTTGGAAGTTAGCAATGTCCAACTTCCAATGAGAAGGAGGGAAACCAGGTGGGGATTAAAAATTTTAAGCCCACATCTCCAGGTCGGAGGTTCGTGACGGTGTCAACCTTCGAGGAAGTCACCACCAACGAACCGGAAAAATCCCTGCTGGCACCGCTAAAGAAACAAAGCGGCAGGAACGCCAGCGGTAGAATTACGGTCCGACACCGCGGCGGCGGCCATAAACGCAAGTACCGGATTATCGATTTCAAACGGAACAAAGACGGTATCCCGGCCAAAGTGGCCAGCATTGAATATGACCCCAACCGGTCGGCCAGGATTGCTCTTTTGCATTACGCCGACGGGGAGAAAAGATACATTCTAGCCCCTGCGGGCCTAAAAGTGGGGCAGCTGATTGAATCCGGCCCCGACGCCGACATCAAGGCAGGCAACGCTCTGCAGTTGCGCAACATCCCGCTGGGTACCATGATTCATAATCTTGAGTTGTATCCCGGGGCCGGCGGCCAGTTGGTACGTTCGGCCGGCACATCAGCCCAGCTGATGGCCAAAGAGGGTAAGCACGCTCACATCCGGATGCCCTCGGGCGAAATGCGCCTACTTCTGCAGGATTGCCGGGCCACCATTGGCCAGGTAGGTAATGTGGACCATGAAAACATCAGTATTGGTAAAGCCGGGCGCAAACGCTGGATGGGTATTAGACCCACGGTACGTGGCGTGGTGATGAACCCGGTAGACCATCCGCACGGTGGTGGCGAGGGCCGTTCACCCATCGGTAGAAACCCCGTTACTCCTTGGGGCAAGCCGACACTGGGTGCACGCACAAGAAAGAAAAAGAAACCTAGCGATAGGCTGATTGTCAAACGCCGCGGTAAAAAATAGTAGCAGCAATTGCATGTGTAACAGGAAGGAGGCTAGCCGATGGGTCGCTCCCTAAAAAAAGGCCCGTACTGTGAAGAAAGGCTCCTAGAACGGATTAATACGATGAACGACAAGGGCGAAAAAAGGGTTCTTAAGACCTGGTCGCGTCGTTCCACCATATTCCCCGAAATGATTGGCCACACCATAGCGGTGCACGACGGTAGGAAACACGTACCCGTTTACGTCACCGAGGACATGGTAGGACATAAGTTGGGCGAGTTCGCGCCCACCAGGATGTTCAGGGGACATGGTTCACACGTTGAACGGTCGAGCGCATTAAAATAATATCAAAATCAAGTGTTTGAAAAGCAGCACGGCAGACCATACAGATTAGAAACGGATCCCGTATCCTGCCTTTCGAATATCCTCAGTGAAGCAAAAAAAGGGGATGATACAATGCCAGAAGCAAAGGCGGTAGCCAATTATATACGCATCTCCCCGCGCAAAGTGCGACAGGTAATCGACCTCATCAGGGGTAAGGATGTTGAAGAGGCTCTGGCCATATTGAAGTTTACACCCAAAAGGGCCTCCGCACCTTTAACTAAAGTGGTCAATTCGGCCGCTGCTAACGCGGAGCACAATTACGAAATGAGTAAAGATGATTTATACGTGGCTGCCTGCTACGTAGACCAGGGACCGACCCTGAAGCGGTGGAAGCCCAGAGCCATGGGCCGCGCCGACGTGCTACGCCACCGTACCAGTCACATAACCGTGATCTTGAAGGAGAAAAAGGAGGGCTAGCGTGGGGCAGAAAGTAAACCCGAAAGGGTTGCGCATAGGCATCATTAGAGATTGGGATGCCAAGTGGTTCGCGGACAAGAAAAGCTTTGCCGGGTTGCTTAAAGAAGACCAGGATGTGCGTAAGTATATCAAGACCAAACTGTTCGCCGCCGGCATAGCCCGAGTTCAGATTGAGCGGGCGGCCAACAAAATGAAGGTATCCATCCACACCGCCAAGCCGGGCATCGTTATTGGCCGGGGCGGCACCGAGGTTGAAGCACTGCGCAAACAGCTGGAAAAGATGACCGGCAAGCAAGTTAACGTTAACATTGTGGAAATCAAAAGCCCGGAAACCGACGCCCAACTGGTGGCCGAAAATGTAGCCTCCCAGCTGGTCAGAAGAATTGCCTTCCGGCGGGCTATGAAGCAAAGCGTGGGCCGTTCCATGCGCATGGGCGCCAAGGGCATCAAAATTGCCTGCAGCGGACGTCTGGCCGGCGCAGAGATTGCCCGGAGCGAATGGTACAGCGAAGGTAAAGTGCCCTTGCACACACTGCGTGCCGATATCGACTACGGTTTTGCAGAGGCCAATACCACCTACGGTAAAATAGGCGTTAAAGTTTGGATCTACAAAGGAGAAGTTTTGCCGGAAGCCAGAAAGACAGCTGCCGGTAAAGGAGGCGAATAGGCTCGATGCTCATTCCGAAGAGGGTTAAATATCGCAAACAACGCCGCGGCGCCGATTTTAAAGGTAAGTCCAAGGGCGGAAACGACGTCCATTTCGGGGAGTACGGGCTGCAGGCATTGGAGTCGGGCTGGATTACCAACCGTCAAATCGAGGCTGCCCGTATCGCCATGACCCGTTATATAAAACGGGGCGGCAAAGTATGGATTAAAATATTTCCAGATAAACCAGTCACCAAGAAACCTGCCGAAACCCGTATGGGCAGCGGCAAGGGTGCTCCCGAATGGTGGGTGGCAGTGGTTAAACCGGGCCGGATTTTGTTTGAACTGGCCGGGGTTGACGAGGAAGTGGCCCGGGAAGCATTACGCCTGGCCGCCCATAAACTGCCCATCAGGACCAGGTTCGTAAGACGTGGGGAAGTAGGTGAGGCTAGTGAGGGGTAGGGAATTGCGTGAGCTTACCGACCAGGAACTGGTGAAAAAAATGAATGACGCCAAGGACGAACTGTTCCGGCTGCGCTTTCAGCTGGCCACCGGGCAGCTCGACAATGCCATGCGGATTAAGGATGTACGTCGTAATATCGCCCGGGTTAAGACCGTAATCCGGGAACGGGAAATCGGCATCGTTCGGGCGTAATATAAAGCATGAAGTACCCGTTTTGAAAAAGGGGGTTAGCCGAATTGGCTGAACGCAATATGCGCAAGGTCCGGACCGGTACCGTGACCAGTAATAAAATGGAAAAAACAGTGGTAGTGTCGGTGGATAGCACCGGCCGTCACCCGGTTTATGGCCGTACTATCCGGGTTTCGAAGAAATACAAGGCCCATGACGAAGAAAACGTCTGTAATATCGGCGACAGGGTTAAAATTATGGAAACCAGGCCCCTGTCCAAGGACAAACGGTGGCGCGTCGTGGAAGTGGTTCGCAAGACCGAACAGGTTTAACCGCCGCGGCTTCCACCGCCGTGTAAAGGAGGATGTCTGGTGATTCAAGTGCAAACCATGCTCAGGGTGGCGGACAATACAGGCGCCAAAAGACTCATGTGCATCCGTGTAATGGGTGGTTCGCGACGCCGTTATGCCAGCCTTGGTGATATTATTGTTGCTTCTGTCAAAGAAGCGACACCGGGCGGCGTTGTTAAGAAAGGGGACGTCATCAAGGCCGTAATAGTACGGACCAAGAAGGAAGTCCGACGCCCCGACGGATCTTACATCAAATTTGACGAAAACGCCGCCGTGATTATTAAAGACGACGGGAGCCCTAAAGGAACCCGTATTTTCGGGCCAGTGGCCCGGGAACTGCGTGACCACGATTACATGAAGATTGTATCCCTGGCTCCGGAAGTTTTGTAACCATACGGCGCCACAGGAGGTGTAACGGATATGTTGAAACCCAAGGTGCATGTGCGCAAAGGGGATACCGTAATGGTTATCCGCGGTAAGAGCGCCGGCAAAAAAGGAAAGGTATTGGAAGTGCAGCCCGCGAAATCACGGGTCACAGTAGAAGGCGTTAACAAGATGAAACGCCATACCAAGGCAACCCGTCAACTGCCCCAGGGCGGTATTATGGAACGGGAAGCACCAATGCACAGCTCTAACGTGATGCTGTTTTGTACCAAATGCAATAAACCCACCCGGGTAGGTAAAAAAATGCAGGAAGACGGCAAAGCTATCCGCCAGTGCAAAAAATGCGGTGAATTGCTGAGCTGACCCGGCGGAAGGAGGAAAACGGTATGCCTAGGCTTAAGGACAAATACAGAAGCGAAGTAGTCAAAGCAATGATGGAAAGGTTTGGCTACGTTAATGTAATGCAAGTTCCCAGGCTGGAAAAAGTAGTGGTTAACATGGGCGTCGGCGAAGCCATTCAGAACAGCAAAATTATTGATAACGCCGTTAACGACATGACGATTATCACCGGCCAGCGTCCGGTGGTTACCAAGGCTAAAAAGTCCATCGCCGCATTTAAGCTGCGCCAGGGCATGACCATCGGCTGCAAAGTAACCCTGCGGGGTGACCGCATGTATGAGTTCGTAGATCGGTTGTTCAGCATCGCGCTGCCGCGGGTGCGTGACTTTCGCGGCATTTCGCCCAAGTCCTTCGATGGACGGGGCAACTACAGCATGGGCGTTAAAGAACAACTTATCTTCCCTGAAATAGATTATGATAAAATTGACAAAGTCAGGGGCATGGATATCATTATTGTGACCACCGCCAAGACCGACGAAGAGGCGCGTGAACTACTCCGCCTAATGGGGATGCCCTTCAAGGCAGCGTAAAAACAGTAGTCAGTAGTCAGTATGGTAACCGGCGCTGGATGGTTGAAGTGAATCCAAGGAAGGCCCGGGAAAGCCGACGGACGACGACTAAAAATCCACCTCGGATAAGGGGGGAGGAAACGAAGTGGCTAAGAAATCCATGGTTGCCAGTGCCCAACGCGAACCCAAGTTTCAAGTGCGGGGATACAATAGATGCAATATCTGCGGACGGCCCCGTGCTTATATTCGCAAGTTCGGGATCTGCCGGATTTGTTTCCGGGAGCTGGCTTACAGAGGAGAAATACCCGGTTTGAGGAAAGCCAGCTGGTAAAAGGAAGGAGGTTTTCTCGGGATGGTTATGACTGATCCTGTTGCCGATTTTTTAACCCGTATCAGGAATGCCAATATGGTTTATCATTCCACGTTAGAAGCCCCCGCCTCCAAGACGAAACGCGCTATTGCGTCGTTGCTTAAGGAAGAGGGTTTCATTAAGAACTTTGAATATATTGAGGATGGCAAACAGGGTGTGCTGCGCCTTTACCTCGGTTACAACCACGGCAAGGAACGGGTGATAACCGGATTAAAGCGCATATCCCGGCCTGGTTTGCGGGTCTACGCGCGTAAAGATTCCATCCCTAAGGTGCTGGGTGGGATTGGTATTGCCATAATTTCAACATCACAGGGGATTATGACTGATAAAAAAGCCCGCAAGCAAGGACTCGGCGGAGAAGTAATCTGCTACGTCTGGTAAACAGGGAAACAGGAGGTGTAAGGCATGAGCAGAATCGGCAAGAAACCCATCCTGCTTCCCGACAGCGTAAAGGCTGTAGTGGAGGGCAACACCGTCCGGGTTGAGGGTCCCAAGGGGAAGTTGGAGCAGGTTTTTCACCAGGATATGATGATTAAGCAAGTCGACGACAATACGCTGGTGGTGGAGCGGCCGTCGGATAACAAACTGCACAGGTCATTGCACGGTCTGACCCGCACCCTGATTAGTAACATGGTTCAAGGCGTTTCAGCCGGCTTCCAAAAGAACCTGGAACTTGTAGGAGTGGGTTACCGGGCGGCGTTGCAGGGCAATAAACTGGTCCTGACGGTAGGTTATTCGCACCCGGTGGAAATGGTCCCCCCGGAGGGGATTGAAATCGAGGTGCCGGCAGTTACCAAGGTAGCAGTTAAAGGTATCGACAAACAGCTGGTGGGAGCGGTAGCGGCCAACATTCGTGCGGTCAGAGAACCTGAACCTTATAAAGGCAAAGGTATCAAGTACGAGGGCGAGAGAATCCGCCGCAAGGTTGGCAAGGCCGGTGCCAAGCGTTAATAAGGGTTAAGGAGTGAATCGGCATGATTAACAAGCCCGACCGCAACGCGCTGCGTAAAAAGCGCCAACTGCGCGTCCGCAAAAAAACCAGCGGTACCGCGGAAAGGCCGAGGTTGAACGTTTACCGCAGCCTAAACAATATATACGCCCAGATAATTAACGATGACCGGGGCGAGACCCTGGTCACAGCATCAACCCTTTCGACTGAAATAAAAGGCAAGGGACCTGGTGGAAACCGGGACGCTGCGGTGGAAGTGGGCAAACTAATCGCTGCCCGGGCCACGGAGAAGGGCATCAAACAGGTTGTTTTCGACCGCGCAGGTTATCTCTATCACGGGCGGATTAAAGCCCTGGCTGATGCAGCCAGGGAAGGCGGCCTGGAATTCTAAGGAAAGGGGACGCACCATTAGTGGACAGGGGACACACCTGCTGAAGCGCGGGTATTCCTCTGGGGACAGGAATGTCCCCAACTGATGGGTAGTTCTCTGGGGAACGGGAATGTCCCCAACGTATGTTCGAAGTTCGAGGTTGGAAGTTCGATTAAGAAGGAAATCGGCAGAGCCGATTTTCGACAACCTTCAAGTAAGGAGGGGAATCGGTGTCAAAGTTTGATAAGCCAAAGTTCGAAAAACCTCAATCCGAGTTTTCCGAAAAAGTAGTATTCATTAACCGCGTGGCCAAAGTGGTCAAGGGCGGTAGGCGCTTTAGCTTTTCGGCCTTGGTGGTCGTGGGCGATGGCAAAGGTCGGGTTGGCGCTGGATTAGGTAAAGCCGGCGAGGTGCCCGAAGCTATTCGCAAAGCCATTGAGGATGCCAAGAAAAAACTGGTGCATGTGCCCATAATTGGAGCCACCATCCCCCACGAGGTTATGGGTCGGTTCGGTGCCGGAAAAGTGATGCTAAAACCTGCTGCTCCTGGTACCGGCGTAATAGCGGGTGGTCCGGTGCGGGCGATTATGGAGTTGGCTGGTGTAAAGGACGTGCTGTCCAAATCGCTGGGTTCTAACAACGCCAATAACGTAGTACATGCAACATTAAGTGGTATTAAGAACCTTAGAACGCCTGAACAGGTAGCCCGCCTGCGCGGCAAAACAGTGGAAGAACTGCTTGGTTAGGGGGTAGTGTTGTGAGCAAGTTGAAGATTACCCTGGTCAGGAGCCTGATCGGGCGGCCGGAACCCCAGCGGAGAACAGTACGTGCCTTGGGTCTGACCAAAACGAACAGTTTCGTAGTTCAGGAAGACACACCCCAAATCAGGGGTATGATTAATAAAGTTACCCACCTGCTTAAGGTTGAAGAAGTTTAAGGTAAGGGGACACACCTCAGATAATGGGGTCGTGTCTATGGGGTCGAGGAATGTCCCCGATCGGAAAAGGTGGAGGAATGTCCCCAACTTGGAAAGTTGTTAAGGAGGTGTACCATGAACCTGCATGAACTGAAACCCACTCCGGGTTCCAGGCCCAAGCCCACCCGCAAGGGTCAGGGTATCGGTTCCGGGCTGGGTAAAACCGCCGGGCGTGGGCACAATGGTCAAAATTCCCGCAGCGGCGGCGGCGTAAGGCCGGGTTTTGAAGGCGGCCAGATGCCTCTGCAGCGCCGGATGCCCAAGCGCGGCTTCAGCAATGCCCCTTTCAGAAAAGAAATGGTGGCTATAAATCTGGATAAATTAAACAGCTTCGAGAACGGTGCCGAAGTAACTCCCGAAACCCTGCTTGAAGCCAAAGTCATCAAGAAGACAGGCGATGGAGTCAAAATCCTGGGTTCCGGCAACCTTGAAAAATCACTCACTATTAAGGCCCATGCATTCAGCAAGTCGGCGGTAGAAAAGATCGAATCCGCAGGCGGCAAGGCCGAGGTGATATAATTGTCATCACTGGTGGACGGCCTAAAAGGGGCTTTTAAGGTCAGCGAACTGCGCACCAAGTTGTTGTTCACCCTGTCCATGATCTTCATTTTTAGGCTGGGCGCACATATACCCGTCCCGGGCGTTGACGTGGCCAAGTTCAATGAGCTCATCGCTGACGGTATGCTGTTTTCCTTTTTCGATGTCATATCCGGTGGCGCTTTTAAAGCTTTCTCCGTTTTCGCCATGAGTATCATACCCTACATTAACGCCTCCATCATTATGAACCTGCTGACGGTGGTTATCCCTCACCTGGAGAAACTTGCCAAGGAGGGTGAAGAAGGGCGTAAAAAGATATCTCAGTATACCCGTTACTTTACTGTAATTTTGGCTTTCCTGCAGGCTGTCGGGATGAGCGCGTTGATGGCAAAAACCGGAGCTATTTCGATGCCGGGATTCGTGGCGATATCCGTCATAGTAATTACCCTGGTGGCCGGTACCACGCTATTAATGTGGCTTGGTGAGCAGATTACCGAGCGCGGTATTGGTAACGGTATATCGCTCTTGATATTTGCCGGTATCGTCAGTAGTCTGCCCCAGGGCATCGAAAACCTTTACCTGCAGTTTCAGGCCGGTACCATTAACGTGTTTAGCCTGCTGCTTCTTATAGTTATCGGCGCAGTGGTCATTGCTGCGATAGTCAGGGTAAACGAAGGGCAGCGCAGGATCCCGGTCCAGTACGCCAAACGCGTGGTGGGACGCCGGGTATACGGCGGCCAGACCACCCACTTACCGCTGAAAGTGAACCAAGCTGGTGTTATTCCGGTTATTTTCGCTTCATCTATCTTGATGTTCCCGGAGCAAATTGCTTCCTGGTTCACCAATTCAGCGATAGCGCAATTTTACGTTAATTGGTTTGGTTGGGGCAGTGCCGCACACACAGCGTTTTATGCTCTTTTAATTATCGGCTTTACGTATTTTTATACCGCGGTAATTATGAACCCGGTTGACGTAGCCGATAACATTAAAAAATACGGCGGTTTCTTGCCGGGAATCAGACCGGGCCGCCCCACTGCGGAATACATTGCCCGGGTGATGAACCGCATAACCCTGGCTGGAGCAGTATTTTTAGCGCTAGTTGCCATATTGCCAAACTTCGTATTGTTGGCCACCCGCATACCTAATATCTATTTTGGCGGTACCGCCCTTTTGATTGTGGTCGGCGTGGCGCTTGACACGATGAAGCAAATTGAATCCCACCTGCTAATGCGTAGTTACCAGGGATTCATTAAGTAGCCGGGAGTGTTAAAAAAATGATTATCTGCAAATCCGGTCAGGAACTGGCCTATATGCGGGAAGCCGGCAGAATTGTGGCAGGGGCTCTAATTGAAGTATCCCGAGCCATCAAACCCGGGGTAACTACTGCGGAACTGGACCGAATTGCCGAGGAATTCATTCTATCTAAGGGCGCCAAGCCAGCGTTTAAAGGTCTCTACGGATTTCCCGCCACCGTCTGCGCATCGGTTAACGAACAGGTGGTGCACGGTATTCCCGGTTTAAAAAAATTGGCAAATGGGGATATTATCAGTATTGACGTTGGTGCGGAAATAAATGGTTATTTTGGTGATCACGCCCAAACCTTTGCGGTGGGCGAAATAATGCCGGATCTACTAAAGCTGATTGAAGTTACCAAGGATTCTCTGGCCAAGGGTATTAATGCAGCCCGGGCCGGAAATAGGCTTTCCGATATATCGCATGCGGTACAGTCATACGTGGAAGAGCACGGTTTTTCCGTGGTCAGGGATTTCGTGGGTCACGGAATCGGCACCAAAATACACGAGGAACCCCAGGTACCTAACTTCGGCCGTCCCGGACGTGGTCCAAGGTTGAAACCAGGAATGACATTAGCATTAGAACCGATGGTTAACATAGGCACCTACCAGGTGCATACCCTTACGGATAACTGGACTGTGGTTACCGGGGACGGCAAACCTTCTGCTCATTTTGAACATACAATCGCCATAACCGACGGTGACCCGTTGATTATGACCCTGCCTTAAATTTACCGGCGGGTCGGGAGAGTGAAGTTATGGAAGGGAAAGCGGTTCCGGGCCAATTGGTGGTATCTAAATCCGGAAGGGACAGCGGCAAAGTATATCTGGTGATTGATTTCGAGGGCGACAGGTTTATACGCGTTGCAGACGGAACACTACGGCGGGTGGAAAAGCCTAAAAGGAAGAACGTCAGGCATCTTAGATATTATCCTGCAGTTGCCGAAGAAATTGCCGATAAGCTGAATTCAGGCGAGCGAGTTACTAATCCTGAGTTGCGGCGTGCCATTCAGCGCTTGGTTGATGACCAATAAGGAAAGGGGACACCCCTCAGCTTAAGGGCAAGACTTTGGGGTCGAGGATTGTCCCCGATGGGATTGGGTCGAGGAATGTCTCGATGAAGGAGGTTGGTTTGTAATCTAATGTCAGGTAAGGATAAGGACGTAATCGAAGTGGAAGGTACCGTAACAGAGCCGCTGCCGAACGCGATGTTTCGCGTGGAACTGCAGAACGGGCACCGGGTACTGGCCCACGTAAGCGGAAAAATAAGGATGAATTTCATCCGCATCCTGGCCGGAGACCGGGTCATGGTGGAACTATCACCCTACGATTTAACCAGGGGTAGGATCGTGTACCGCTATAAATAATACAACTATTACGGCAACCAAAACCTAGGGGCCTTATGGTCGAGGCCCAGGGAGGTAGTAAAATGAAAGTCAGGCCTTCTGTGAAACCAATATGTGAAAAATGCAAGATCATACGCCGTAAAGGCAAAATTATGGTTATTTGCGAAAACCCGAAGCATAAACAACGGCAAGGGTAAACGGAGGTGTTGTTAAAGGATGGCACGTATCGCGGGTGTTGATTTACCGCGGGATAAAAGGGCAGAGATTGGCCTTACCTACATTTACGGCATCGGCAAGCCCATGTCACAAAAGATTCTGGCCCAGTCCGGCATTAATGTCGACACCAGGATTAAGGACTTGACCGAAGAAGAGGTAAACAGGCTGCGGGATATAATTGAAAAGAACTTCCGTGTCGAGGGTGATCTGCGTAGAGAGATTGCGCTGAACATTAAGCGGCTGATGGAAATCGGCTGTTACAGAGGCCTACGCCACCGCCGTGGCCTGCCTGTGCGCGGACAGAATACCAAGAACAATGCCAGGACCCGTAAAGGTCCCAAGCGTACCGTAGGCGTGCGCAGGAAGAAGTAAAGGGGGGTTCTGTAACTAATGGCGCGTAGAACTACCAGAACAAAAAAAAGGGAACGCAAAAACATTGAGTCGGGCGTGGCGCACATCAAGTCCACGTTTAACAATACAGTGATCACTATCACCGACATGAGGGGCAACGCTATATCATGGGCCAGTGCCGGTGTGGTGGGCTTTAAGGGCTCACGTAAAAGCACCCCCTTTGCCGCCCAGATGGCGGCTGAAAAGGCTGCCCGGGAGGCTATGGATCACGGCATGAAAGAATTGGAAGTAACCGTAAAGGGCCCGGGTGCCGGCCGTGAGGCCGCCATTCGCTCGCTGCAGGCCGCCGGTCTGGAAGTAAGCGTAATTAAAGATGTTACTCCCATTCCCCATAACGGCTGCCGGCCGCCCAAGCGCCGGAGAGTCTAAAGGAGGTGTTTGAAAGTACATGGCAAGGTATACCGGACCACAGTGCAAGTTATGCCGTCGTGAAGGACTGAAACTGTACTTGAAAGGTGACCGTTGTTATACCGGCAAATGCGGTATTGACCGTCGCAGTTATCCCCCCGGCCAGCACGGCCAGGGTCGTAAAAAAGTTTCCGAATACGGCTTGCAATTGCGTGAAAAGCAAAAAGCCCGCCGTTTTTATGGAGTGCTGGAAAAGCAGTTTCGTAACAACTATTTTAAGGCCGCCAGACAGCCCGGCGTTACCGGTGAGAACCTGCTGCGCCTTTTAGAGCGCCGTTTGGATAACGTAGTGCACCGTCTTGGCCTGGGATCTTCCCGCAGTGAGGCTCGCCAGTTGATCCTGCATGGGCATTTCCTGGTTAACGGTCGTAAAACCACCATCGGTTCATTCTTGGTACGGGCAGGCGACGAAATTACCGTGCGGGAAAAAAGCAAAGAGTCCTCCCCGCGGATTAAAGAATTGCTCGAACGTGCCGCTGATAATACTCCCCCGGCATGGTTGGAATATGATGCCGACCAACAAAAAGGCCGGGTGGTGGCTCTGCCCTCCCGGGATCAGATCGACACCCCCGTCAAAGAAACTTTAATCGTGGAGTTGTACTCCAAGTAGAGTGTGCAGGAGGGGTAATCCCATTCCGTCCCAAGGAGGGGTTAATCTAAGCTATGTTGGAAATAGAGAAGCCCAAAATTGAGTGTGTAGAGTCCGATGCAGAAAAGAGCTATGGCAAATTTGTTGTTGAACCGCTAGAGCGGGGTTACGGTATCACACTGGGTAATTCGCTCAGGCGTATTTTACTGTCATCCCTGCCCGGTGCAGCGGTAACTTCGGTGAAAATTGAAGGGGTGCTGCACGAGTTTGCCACCATTCCCGGCGTTAAGGAAGATGTTACCGACATCATCCTTAACCTTAAGGGACTGTGCGTGAAAATGTACACCGATGAGGAAAGAGTACTGCGTATCGAAGCCCGGGATGAAGGGCAGGTCAAAGCCGCCCACATCCTGACCGATGCCGATGTGGAAATACTGAACCAGGATATGCATATTGCCAGCTTGGACGACGGAGGTCGGTTATTCATGGAAATGACCATCTCCAAAGGCCGCGGCTATGTGCCGTCCGAACGTAACAAAAAAGGCGACCACGTCATCGGGGTCGTCCCGGTGGACTCCATCTTCACCCCAGTGCGTAAGGTTAACTACAGCGTTGACAACACCAGGGTGGGTCAGCGTACTGACTACGACAGACTGACCATGGAGATTTGGACCGACGGCAGCATCGGGGCCGATGAAGCCATCAGCCTGAGTGCCAGAATTATGAGCGAACACCTGCGCCTATTCATCAAGCTTACCGAAACCACCGATGATGTAGAGATTATGGTGGAAAAAGAAGAAGAACAAAAAGATAAAATACTGGAAATGCCCATCGAAGAACTGGACCTAAGTGTACGTTCTTATAACTGCCTCAAGCGTGCCGGGATCAATACCGTGGATGAATTAATCCAGCGCAACGAAGAGGACATGATGAAGGTTCGCAACCTGGGCAAAAAATCGCTGGAAGAGGTCGTAAACAAGCTTACTGAATTGGGCTTGGGCCTGCGGAATGAAGACGAGTAAGGAGTGATTAAAGGTGGCTTACTCTAAGTTAGGCCGCAACACCGGCCACAGAAAGGCCATGCTGCGCAACCTGGTAACCTCCCTTTTACGTGATGAGCGCATCAACACCACAGAAACCCGGGCCAAGGAAGTAAACAGTCTTGCTGAAAAGATGATCACCCTGGCCAAACAGGGCGACCTGAACGCTCGCCGGCAGGCGCTGGCATTCCTATACGAGGAAAAAGTGGTGCGCAAGCTGTTTGACACTTACGGGCCCAAATACGCCGAACGTCAGGGCGGTTACACCCGTATTGTCAGAACGGGCTACAGGCGCGGTGATGCCGCCCAAATGGTACAGTTGGAAATGATTTAATCGCGGGGGAATTACCGGCCGGGGGAAATCGCTTATTGCGGTTTCCTATTGGCTTTTAAGGGCCTATGATGCCACTTTGGTGCCAGGTGTTGCAAGTGTGTCAAGGGGACGGTTCCTTTGACACACATATTAAGTTTGGTAGTAGGCTTTGGTGCCAGGTGTTGCAAGTTGCAAGTTGATAAATCTTTGATTTTCAACTTGCAACTTGCAACACCTGGCACCAGGATCGTGGCACCAGAAGCGTTAGTTAGGTTGTGAATTTATGCCCGGCTCTAACAATTACCTAATCCAATTTGAACATGTTGCTTTTGCCTACCCGGGAGGCGGACCGGTGATCCATGGTTTTAGCGCCGAGGTGCGCCAGGGCGAGTACATCGTTCTGATCGGTCCCAACGGTTCCGGTAAATCAACGCTGGCCGGTCTGACCGCCGGCGTGTTCCGTCCGGCCGCTGGCCGGGTTAAGGTAGACGGTATGGATACCGCGGACCCGTCCTTAATAGGCGCCATCCGGCGCCGGGTAGGGCTGGTGCTGCAAAACCCCGATAACCAGTTGGTTGCCGCCCGGGTAGAGGAAGACGTGGCCTTCGGGCCGGAAAACCTCAACCTGCCTTCCCCCGAGGTGCGCCGACGGGTGGAATATGCCATAGCAGCGGTAGGGCTGGACCGGTTACGGGACCGCCCACCGCATTTGCTTTCCGGGGGCGAAAAACAACGTCTGGCCATAGCCGGGCTGCTGGCCCTGGAACCATCCTGCCTGATCCTGGACGAGCCCACCTCCATGCTGGATCCGCGTGGCCGTCGCGAGGTACTTGGCGTGCTAAAAGGTCTGGTGGCTAAAGGTACTACAGTACTCCAGGTAACCCACCACATGGGTGAAGCCGCTGAGGCTGGCCGGGTGTGGGTGCTGGCCGAGGGCAGACTGCTGGCCGATGAAAGTCCCGGCACCCTTTTCAGCCGGCCCGAACTGCTGCGGCGACTGGGGTTGGCCCTGCCGCCGGCAGCCGAACTGGCCGGATGCCTGGCCGCCCAAGGAATTAAGGTGCCGGCCGGGATCGTAAACTTGGAAGATATGGTGCATTTCTTATGCCGTGCATTGAAATAGAAAACTTAACCCACATTTATTTTCCGGGCACGCCGCTGGAAACTGCGGCCTTGCAGCAAATCAGTCTGGCCGTGGACCAGGGCGAGACAATAGCCCTACTGGGTGCCACCGGCAGCGGTAAATCCACCCTGGTACGGCACCTAAACGGTCTATTGGCGCCTACTACCGGCCGGGTGCGCATACTGGACGGGGATGTGGCCGATAAAAAATTTCGCCGCCAGGTATGGCGCCGGGTGGGCTTGGTGTTTCAGTTTCCCGAGCGACAGATATTCAGTGCTACAGTTTATGAAGACATCGCTTTCGGGCCCCGTAACATCGGTGTGATCGGGACAGCACTAAGTGAACGGGTATCCCAGGCAGCCCAAACGGTTGGCCTGCCGGATGAACTGCTGCAGACCGATCCTGCCGAGCTTAGCGGCGGCATGCGCCGCCGTGCGGCTATCGCCGGAGTGCTGGCCATGCGCCCGGAAATTTTAATTTTAGACGAACCGGGAGCCGGGCTGGAACCCCGGGCCCGGGAAATTATACTGCAGCAGGTTAAAGAACTGCAGCGAGTTCAAGGTACCACAGTAATATTAATTACCCACCATCTAGACGATGCCGCTCTTTATGCCGACCGCCTAGTACTGCTGCAAAAAGGACGCCTGCTGGCCGCAGGCCCCACCGGTGAAATTTTAAGCCGCTACGACCTGCTTGACGAGGCCGATTTAGAACCACCCTTTACAGTGGAACTGACCCGCCGCCTAGCTGCCGAAGGCCTAAACCTGCCCCAAACCCCGCTGAACCCGGCAGAAGCGGCCCGCCTGCTAGCCCCACTGCTAAAATGTGTCAAGGGGACGGTTCCTTTGGCACACAAAAAGACCTAAATTTTGTCAATGCGTAGGCTCTGGTGCCAGGTGTTGCAAGTTGCGAATCAAAGATTCGCAACTTGCAACACCTGGCACCAAGGAGGTTTGCAGCATGTTAAGCGGCATAACTATGGGTCAGTACCTGCCGGGCCGTTCCCCGGTGCACCAAATGGATCCCCGGGCCAAGCTTATTGCTGCCGCCCTTGCCGTACCGGCAGTCTTGTTTTCCGGTTATTGGCCTGCAATTACAGCGGTAACACTCTGGCTTGTCTTAGTTTCATGGCTTTGTGGGCTGCGCCCCGGCGTATACTGGCGAAGCATGAAGCCACTGTGGGTACTGCTTCTGCTAAGCTTTATCATGCAGGCGTTTTTTACCCCGGGCGAGCCGCTGGTCCACATAGGCTGGATTAACATTTCCGAGCCCGGCCTGATCCAAGGAGCTCTGTTGCTCTGGCGGCTGGGTATTCTACTGGTGGTAGCCTCGATAATTACATTTACCACCACCCCTTTGCAGCTGACCAACGCGCTGGAATGGCTATTGTCACCGCTCATGCGGTTAAGAGTTCCGGTGCGGGAACTGGCCATGATCATGAACCTGGCGCTGCGTTTTGTACCCACCCTGTTCGATGAAGCCAGGCTGCTGCTGATGGCACAGCAATCCCGAGGGGCCGATTTCACCCACGGCGGCATCAGGGAACGGGTTAGGGGACTAATACCCTTTATGGTACCCCTGCTGACCAACATATTCCGCCGGGCCGATGAACTAGCCCTGGCGATGGAACTGCGCTGTTACCAGGTCGGGTCCCCCAGGTCCCGGATGAAAGAATTACGCTTTGTAGCGACGGACTATGTCGCTATAGCAGTTACTGCTATGCTCCTGACCTTAGTAAGTGTGTCAAGGGGACGGTTCCTTTGACACACTTTGGATACAAGAGTGAGGCGGGTGGTAGGCTTTGGTGCCAGGTGTTGCAACTTGCAACACCTGGCACCAGGATCAGGTAGGTGATGTCTTTGCGTAATATCAAGCTGACTGTGGCCTACGACGGCACTAATTATCACGGATTCCAGGAACAAAGGGGCACCGGGCTGGCCACCGTACAGGAAGAACTGGAAGCCTGCCTGGGGCGTCTCACCGGCCAGAGAAGGCAGGTTATCGGCGCCGGACGTACCGACGCCGGGGTACACGCCCGGGGGCAGGTGGTCAATTTTAACGCTGTCGGATGGCCCATTCCCGCGGAACGCATCCCCTTGGCCTTAAACGGCGTGCTGCCGGGCGATATTATCGTTACCTTGGCCCAAGAAGTGCCCCGGGAATTCCACGCCCGATTTTCCGCCCGGGGTAAGACGTATCGCTACAGCATCTGGAACGCCCGGGTGCCTTCCCCTTTTCACCGCCTTTACAGCACCTTCGTGCCCGTACCCCTGAACGATGGGGCCATCACTGCGGCCGCTTCCATACTGACAGGCCGCCACGACTTCAAGTGCTTTCAGGCTGCGGGCTCAACAGTCCAAACGACAGTGCGTGAAATCTACCAAATCGAAGTAGAGCGGGAGGGCTCTTTGCTACACTTCGTTTTTAGCGGCAGCGGTTTTTTATACAACATGGTTCGCATTATGGCCGGTACCCTGGTTCAAGTAGGAATGGGCAAAGCCAAACCCGAATATGTAAACCAAGTGCTGGAGTCCCGGGCCCGAGTAATGGCCGGCCCCACCCTCCCGCCGCAAGGGTTGTGTCTGGAACGGGTGGAGTATTAGTTGGCACCAACGGTTACTACTTGACAGTGGCTTTGCCTTGTAATAAAATACACGTATGTGCGAAATCCTATGGCACCCGATGAGCCCCCGGATGCCACTGGTTTCTTTCTGTCATTGGGAGGTAATATTGATGAGGACGACCTTTATGGCCAAGCCGGAGGATGTTCGGCGCAAGTGGTACATAATCGACGCCGAAGGTAAAGTGCTTGGACGCATTGCAACCGAAGCGGCGAAGATTTTAAGAGGCAAACACAAGCCTGATTTCACCCCCAACGTTAACACAGGGGACCATGTAATTGTCATTAACGCCGACAAAGTAGTATTAACCGGTAACAAATTACAACAAAAGTTTTATTACAGGCACTCGGGTTATCCCGGCGGTTTAAAAGCCACCAGGTATGACAAACTGATGCAAACTAGGCCCGAACTGGCTGTAACAAAGGCCATCACAGGCATGCTGCCCCATAACGTTTTGGGAAGGGATATGGCCAGGAAACTGCGGGTATACAAAGGCACAGATCACCAGCATCAGGCGCAAAAGCCTGAAATCTGGGAACTGTAACGGTCGGAAGGAGGAACACGAGTGGCCCTGGTACAATTTTATGGCACAGGACGCAGAAAAAACGCCATCGCTAAAGTTTTTTTACGCCCTGGCGAAGGCAAGTTTGTAGTTAACCAAAAAAACATAGATGAGTATTTTGGTAGAAAATCGCTGGAAATCATTGCCCGTCAACCCCTGGAGGTAACCGGAACTCTTAGCCGTTTCGATGTTATTGCCAAGGTTCTGGGCGGCGGTGTCAGCGGCCAAGCGGGCGCCGTCAGAATGGGCATTGCCCGGGCACTGATGGAGTCTGACCCCAATTTGCGGGCGGTACTCAAAAAGTCTGGATTCCTCACCCGCGACCCGCGGATGAAGGAAAGGCGCAAGTACGGTCTTAAAAAAGCCCGTCGTGCTCCCCAGTACTCCAAACGTTAATCAACACTTCGCTAGCAAAAAGGACGATATCGTTATCCAAACGATTATCGTTCTTTTTTTATTGTAAAATATGATACCGTTAACTCAGCCAAAAAGGGGACAGGCTACTTTTTTCGATTTTGGGAAAAAGATGCCTGTCCCCTTTTTGGCTTCTCATTGTAAAATATATATTTCAACTAAGTAATTGGTAAAAGGCGTCATGTCATTGCAGAACGAATTGAATCTAGACCCCTTTGCTAACCTCTTAGAAGACAGTTTCCCTCTCTGTGGGGCAAAATTGTTTATGAAAAGTTACCCGTCTTCTCTTTATTTAATTAATATTTGGATATTTTTCTCATAACCACACCTGTCCCGGCATATTTTTTTTACAGGGTTGAACAAGCTCTGGTTGTTAATTGTCGGAAGGGGTGTCTTAAGGTGATCAGGGTATTTAGATTCAGAAAACGTTTTTTAATATTGATGGTGGTTGTAGTAATGGCCGGCCTTTATATTTCACGGGCGGTGGACAGTGTTATTGAAAGCAGACGGGTTTCAGCCATGTCCTGGTCGGTCGCTGGCAAAATTATTGCGGTGGATCCCGGGCACGGGGGTATCGACCCGGGTTCCAAAGGGAATACCGGGGTAGAGGAAGAGGAAATAACCCTGGCCGTGTCGGAGAAACTAAAAGATACCCTGACTGGAGCGGGGGCCATAGTGGTAATGACCAGGGAATCCGACATGGACCTTAGCGATCCAAACGGTAGCCGTTTAATCACCCGAAAAAGACAGGACTTGTCCAGGCGGCTGGAGTTGGCTGAAAAAAACGGGGCTGATTTATATTTAAGCGTTCACGTTAATTGTTTTAAATCCGGGCCGGGGGAGCACGGGGCCCAGGTTTTTTACCAGCCCGGTTCGGAGGAAGGTAAGCAGCTGGCCGAAAGCATGCAGGCGGAAATGGCTCGGGTGCTGGGTAATACAACTCGTAAAGCTAAAGCGGTGGATTATTACACCACCCGCAACAGTAAGATGCCTGCTGCTATTGTGGAAGTGGGGTTTATTAGTAATCCCAAGGAAGAAAAGCAGATGTTAGATTCGGAATACCAGCGTAAACTTGCTTATGCCATGTACTGCGGCGTGGTGAAGTATTTTGCCGGCAGTGCTACTGCGACTAATAATCCGGTTGACCGGGATGGTGCTTTGGAGACATTTATGGAAAACGAAGGGCAGGTGCTTGATGCTCCTTAATTAGTTGATTCTGTATCCTTCCGATAACACCAAACCCCTGCGAAAAGTATGTGGGGGAATATTTGAGCATCTTGCAAGGTTGGGTGAGGGGGTTTGGTGTTATCTCCAGGCTGCTACTCGCTTCTATACTTGAACGAGCTCGTTCGCTTCCGGGCGCCGGAGAACTCGCGCCCTTCGGGCACTCAGACAAGCTCCGGCACTTTTCCTCAGCTCCCTCGCTCTTTGAACTAAGCTCCTACGCATCCTTCCGATAACACCAAACCCCTGCGAAAAGTATGTGGGGTAATATTTGAGCATCTTGCAAGGTTTGGGTGAGGGGGTTTGGTGTTATCTCCAGGCTGCTACTCGCTTCTATACTTGAACGAGCTCGTTCGCTTCCGGGCGCCGGAGAACTCGCGCCCTTCGGGCACTCAGACAAGCTCCGGCGCTATTCCTCCGGCTCTCTCGCTCTTTGAACTAAGCTCCTACGCATCCTTGCGATAACACCAAACCCCCGCGAAAAGTTTGTGGAGGAATATTTGAGCATCTTGCAAGGTTTGGGTGAGGGGGTTTGGTGTTATCTCCAGGATGCTACTCGCTTTTATACTTGAGCGAGCTCGTTCGCCTACGGACGCCGGAGAACTCGCGCCCTTCGGGCACTCAAACAAGCTCCGGCGCTATTCCTCCAGCTCTCTCGCTCTTTGAACTAAGCTCCTACGCATCCTTGCGATAACACCAAACCCCCGCGAAAAGTTTGTGGGGGAATATTTGTGCATCTAGCAAGGTTGGGTGAGGGGGTTTGGTGTTGTCTTCAGGCTGCTGCTCGCTTTTATACATGAACGAGCTCGTTCGCTTCCAGGTGCCGGAGAACTCGCGCCCTTCGGGCACTCAGACAAGCTCCGTCGCTATTCCTCCATCTCACTCGCTCTTTGAACTAAGCTCCTACGTATCCTTCCGATAACACCAAACCCTTGCGAAAGGTTGGGTTTTTCTGTTGTGCGCGCGTAATCTGCCGTATATACTGTAGTTGTACAAAATACCTTAAACAGGATGTGAGACTTTATGGAATCTTTTTTGTTGGCAGCAATTCTTTTAACAACGTATGTTTCGGTAGCTGCCTGGTCAAATACCAAGAAAATTCTGGAGCGCATGGACCGAATGGAGGCTGGATCAAAAACTAAAGAAATTAGTGAACAAGGATAAAACAGCTATTTACTTACCCGTAAATTAATGGTACATTGTATACAAGTTTCGTAGTTACAAGTGATTATAAAAACTTCCTCGGAGGAATGTTAGCCATGGTTAATGCAACGCGTTACAATTGCACAGGTACAACCATGACCCTCATGTGCACCAACATGTGCATGTGTGGGCAATTTGTGTTGCATAATTGCAAAGGTGGCTGGAAATCCGATACGGGTGTGGACATGAAACCGTTTTAGACGGTTTTAGAGTTTGCAAGGGCCACCCTTTAGCGGGGTGGCCCTTTTATTATTTCCACCCACATTTAGAATCACAAAAGGTTTATAATTCCATAATATGGTAAGTGGTAAGAGGGTTAAACGAGATTGTTTGATTAAGGGAGGTGTTTTAAAATGACGTTGGAATCTCCGGTTTTGGTGCAAATCGAGGGGCAGTGGCTGGCCTTGTCCGGCTGCGGCGAGGTGGTGGCTTTAGGAGCGGCTTATGAAGACGTGCTTAACGATTCGCTGGGTGTAAACAAGAAATAACCAGGGGAGTCAGAGGCCAGAAGTCAGAAGCAGGAGCCAGGAGCCAGAGCAGGATTCAAAAGTTAAAAGTTAAAAGTTAAAAGTCAAAAGTCCCCAAGCATATGCTTTAAGCAATAGAACCTCTACAGCATGTATTCAGTATACCTCTCATGTACGGGCGGACGACTCTGTCCGCCCGCTTGACCTAAATAAAGAACGGCAGTTGAGAGGATGTCACCGAAAAAGCCTAGTCCGGGTCTTCTAAATAAACGAACTAAAATGAAGAATCTGTGATGGGTTTAAATACTTAGATTCTTCGCTACGCTCAGAATGATAGGCTTAATGACAAGGTTCTTCACTTTTTGTTTCATAGCAGTGACAATTTTGATTATTTATCATATTAATTGACTTTATCAGTATCCTAGTTGAAAGCCCATCTTTTTCGTACCAGATATTCTAAGTTCTCCGCATTGGTTTTACCTTTGCCATACCAGTAAGTTGAGCATGAAAAGGGGACACACCTACCCCCAACCAACTAACCCCTAACCCGTGGAAATCGCCCGGGCCAGTAGATTGTAGACCGGTTCAATCTGGTCTGTCAGTTTATAATTGCGCTGCGACATTACCCACGAGGTGACTACTTCATCCATCGCCCCGAAAATAATCTGCCGGGTTAATTTCTTATTAATGTCGCTTCTGAAAACCCCCGTACTGATGCCTTGCTCAATTACTTCTTCAATAATATTGAAATAGTCTTTTAGAGGGGTGGCAATTCCTTGACGAATAAAAGCGTCCGACTGCCGTAGTTGTATCTGCAGCACCAGAGCCAGATTGCGGTCGGCTTCCAGCATAATGAAATGCATACTGATTAACTTGGCCAATTTCTCGTACGGGTTTTCCAGTTGCTGCAGCTCCTGGCGGGCAGTGGTCGTAAAATAACCCATTTTAACCCTGAAAAGGGATACCAGCACATCTTCCTTATTTTTAAAGTACAGGTAGATGGTGCCGTCGGCTACTCCCGCTTCTCTGGCAATTTTGGATACCTGGGAGTTATGGTAGCCGTTCTCCGCAATTACTTTGACGGCTGCTTCAATAATAGCGTTATATTTTTCTCCGGTGCGTTTAGCCATGGTCTACCTTCCCCCGTAAGTATTTGTTACGGTGATGCCCCGGTCGGAAAATTAAATTACGTATTTGCCGGCGTCGAAAACCTTGGCGGCAATCTTTTGACGCACCGCGATTACGTTGACGGGGGTGTACTTGCACAGGCGTTTGGCCACGCTGAGATTGGTGCGCAGCATGTCGCCTTCAAACATGTAGGCTAGGGCCTGCTTAGCCCAGGCATCCAGTTTCGGAAAC
The DNA here is from genome assembly GCA_016841675.1 of Desulfotomaculum sp. Lineage (GTDB taxonomy): Bacteria > Bacillota > Desulfotomaculia > Desulfotomaculales > Desulfallaceae > BRH-c8a. Next base: position 14,822 of record JAENYQ010000014.1, on the reverse strand, counting down.
GCATCGTAGGTGTAGGCCAGGGCCAGTTCTACCTTGGTTTCGGCGCTCTCCTGGTCGGTGTCCAGAGCTTTTTTAGCCCGCAACAGTGCGCTTTCCATGGCGTAAACCTCTATTGCCATATTAGCCATAATCTCGATAATTTCCTGCTCTTGCGCTATTTTTTGCATATACTTTTGGGCCGCGGTGCCACCTACCATCAGAAACAGTTTCTTGGCGCGATCCAGCATATCGAATTCAATCTCCAGCGGAGCCTCGTCACCGGTGGGGGTCTTGGCCCGCAGCGAGATTAATTCGTCGGCCAGAGCCTGGGCGGCCTGCATTAAGGGCAGTTGCCCCTTCAAACCGCGGCGCAGCAGGGTGGCGGGAATAATCAGGCGGTTAACTTCGTTGGTGCCTTCAAAGATCCGGTTAATCCGGCTGTCGCGGTAATAGCGCTCAGCGACAAACTCCTGGGTATAGCCGTAACCACCGTGAATCTGCAAGCACTCGTCTACACAGAAGTCCAGGGTTTCAGAGGCGTGTACCTTGGCGATGGAACACTCAATGGCGTAGTCTTCTATAGTGGCGCCAATTTCTTGACCGTCGGTCTTATTGGCCAATGATGCTTCAATGTCACCTACCATGCGGTACAGCAGGCTCTCTGATGCGTAAGCTTTGGCAGCCATCTGGGCAATCTTGTTCTTAATCATGCCGAATTTGGCGATGGGCAGGTTGAACTGCTGGCGTTCGGTGGCGTATTTGGCGGCAGTGGCCAGGGCCCGCTTGGCTGCACCGGTTGCGCCGGCGCCCAGCTTGTAACGGCCGATGTTTAGGATGTTAAAGGCAATCACGTGGCCTTTGCCGATTTCGCCCAGCAGGTTTTCGACCGGCACTTGGGCGTCTTCGTAGACCAGGGAGCAGGTGGATGACCCCTTGATGCCCAGTTTCTTCTCTTCCGCGCCCACTGATAAGCCGGGGGTGTCCCGGTCAACTATAAAGCAGCTGAATTTGGCACCGTCTATCTTGGCGTAGGTGATGTATACATCGGCAAAGCCGGCGTTGGTAATGAAGATTTTTTCCCCGTTTAGAAGATATTGTTTGCCATCCTCGGAAAGTACGGCTTTGGTGCGGCAGCCCAGCGCGTCTGAACCGGCCATAGGTTCGGTCAGGGCATAGGCGGCAATCAATTTACCGCTGGCCAGCCCGGGCAGGTACTTTTTCTTTTGCTCTGCGGTACCAAAGAGAATGATGGGCAGGGAGCCGATGCCGGTATGGGCGCCGTGGCTTACTGAGAAGGAACCGCCGCCGGAGATGTTTTCGGCAATGATGGCGGACGCAATTTTGCCCATTTCGTCGCCTGCATATTCTTCGGGTACGTCGGCGGACAGGATGCCTAACTCGCCGGCTTTTTCCATTAGGGAGCGCATCATCCCCGGGGGCTGTTGATCCAGTTCCTCTATATGGGGTGCTACTTCATTGGTCACAAAATCGTCAACTGTTTCGGCAATCATCTTGTGCTCGTCGGTGAAATCTTCGGGAGTAAAGATTTGGTTTGGGTCAATGTTTTCCAGTAAAAACATACCGCCCTTTTGCATCTTAATTTACCCCTTTCTGGAGTGATTAATTTATTTTGTTATTTTGTGAAAGCTCCTACGCGTCTTGGAGATAACACACCAAAGCTCCTGCTAAATGTTTTAGGGGATTCTTGTGCATATTGCAAGGTTTGGGTGAGGGGGTTTGGTGTTATCTCCAGGATACTACTCGCTTCTATACATGGACGAGCTCGTTCGCTTCCGGGCGCCGGAGAACTCGCGCCCTTCGGGCACTCAGACAAGCTCCGTCGCTTTTCCTGCAGCTCGCTCGCTCTTTGAACTAAGCTCCTACGCATCCTTCCGATAACACCAAACCCCCGCGAAAGTTTGTGGGTTAAAGCGGGTAGTTCTTCAGGGGGAGCTAGTCAACTATCTCAAATACGCCGGCAGCGCCCATGCCGCCGCCGATGCACATACTTACCACGCCGTAGCGGGCGCTTCGCCGCTTCATTTCGTACAGCAGCTGGGTGGTCAGCTTGGCGCCGGTGCAGCCCAGCGGGTGACCCAGGGCTACTGCGCCGCCGTTGAAGTTTACCTTGGTTGGATCCAGTTCCAGCACTTTAATGCAGGCCAGGGCTTGGGATGCGAAGGCTTCGTTAAGCTCAAAAACATCCACCTGGTCCTTGTTGATGCCGGCCATTTGCAGCGCCTTGGGGATGGCCACGGTGGGTCCGATGCCCATTAGTTCCGGCGGGCAGCCGCCCACCGCATAGGAGCGGAACACCGCCATAGGCGTTAAGCCCAGGGACTCGGCCTTTTCCCGGCTCATCACCATTAACGCTGCTGCACCATCACTGGTTTGGGAACTGTTGCCTGCGGTTACGCTGCCGCCGGCCATGAACACCGGGCGCAGCTTGGCTAGAGATTCCAATGTGGTGCCGGGGCGCACGCCTTCATCGGTGTCAAATACGATAGACTTTTCTACCAGCTTGCCCTTGGCCCTGGATTTGTGAACTATAGTCAGGGGTAAGATCTGCTCCTTGAACCGGCCTTCAGCAATAGCCCGGGTTGCTTTGGCGTGGCTGGCCACCGCAAATTCATCTTGCATTGCCCTGCTGATACCATACTTGTCGGCCACGTATTCAGCGGTTAGGCCCATGTTTATGTAGGCCTGGGGACAGATTTCCATCAGCCCGGGGTCGGGCATTAATGTCATGCCGCCTATGGGCACATGGCTCATACTTTCCACCCCGCCGCACAGACACACGTCGGCGAAACCGGCCATAATCTTGATGGCCCCCATGGCGATGGATTCGATGCCGGAAGCGCAGAAACGGTTCACTGTGGCGCCGGGAATGGTATTGGGCAGGCCGGTCCTCAGGACCAGCATCCGGGCCATGTTCATGCCTTGCTCGGCTTCCGGGAAGGCGCAGCCCAAGAGTATATCGTCTATTTCTGCGGGGTCCAGGCCCGGTGTTCTCGCGATGACGGCCTTAATCACCTCGGTGCCCAAGTATTCGGGGCGGGTGTCTTTCAGAATGCCCCGGGGCGCCTTGCCTATTGCAGTACGTACCGCGCTGACGATGACAGCTTCTCGCATTGCTTAACCTCCTTGTATACAGGAGTCAGAATTCAGAATTCAGAATAAATAATACCCATACGATAAACGGTACTAAAATAATGTTTATACTTGACTACTGACTACTGACTACTGACTACTGACTACTGACTACTGACTACTGCTATATTAATAATATTAATTCCTAAGCGGTTTGTTGAACTTCAGCATATGTCTCATCCGGTCCAGGGTCTTGGGTTCCCCAAGCAGGCTCAGGAAAGCTTCCCGTTCCAGGTCTAGCAGATCCTGCTCGGTGACCTCGGTGCCGGGTGTCACGCCGCCGCCGGTAACAATGTAGGCGACTTTCTTGGCAATCTTGGCGTCGTGTTCACTAATCTGCTTGCCCCATAGCAGGGTCTGGACGGCCAGTTCCAGGGCGGCGTAGCCGGGAGTGCCGGTAGCTTTGATTTTCTTGGGCCGCAGGGGCACAAATCCCGCAGCGGCCATTTCCAGCACCAGGCGTTTGGCGTCGCCGATAATGCGGTCGCGGTTGGGGCTGACCCGGTCGGTAGCGCGCATTAAGCCGAGCTTGATGGCTTCAACACCGCTGGTGGCCACTTTGGCCATAGCAATATTTTCAAAGGCGCGGTTGATGATGGGCTGTACGGTGTTGGTGCCGCCCACAGCCACCGCGGTTTTAGGTGCTTCCAGTTCATAAGCTCTGAAGGTCAGTTCCTTGGTGCCGCCGCCGGCGGGTACCAGGCCGACGCCCACTTCGACCAGACCCATGTAAGTTTCCCCGGCCGCGTTCACTTGGTGCGCGTGCAGGCAGACCTCACAGCCGCCGCCCACCGCCATACCGTGCGGAGCCGCCACAACAGGCTTTTGGCAGTACTTCAGGCGCATGGTGCACTTTTGGAATTCCGCTACCATGATGTCCAGCTCATCAAACTCGTCGTCCTCGGCTTCCATCAACACTAGAAAAAGATTGGCGCCCACCGAGAAATGCTGGCCAAAGTTGCCAATTACCAGACCCGCGTAATTTTGTTCAACTTCCTTAACCGAGTAGTTAATCATATTGGCAATGTCTGCACCGATGGAATTGGCTTTGCTGTGGAATTCTAGGCAGCATACGCCGTCTCCAATATCAATCAGGCTGGCGCCGCTGTTGGATTTGATTACTTTGTTCTGCTCCTTTAGGGGAGCCAGGTAGATAACTCCTTCAGGGATGCGCTCTTGAACGTCGCCCTTGGTTTGGTGGTTAAAGCAGTAACGGAAGCTTTGCTGCTGCGTATAAAAGCTGGTCCTGCCGGCTGCCAGCAGGTCTTGGACCACCCGGGGCAACTTACCGCCCTCGGCTTTGATGCGGTCGGCCACAGCCGGTACGCCCAGAGCGTCCCAAATTTCAAAGGGACCCAAATCCCAGTTGAAGCCCCAGCGCATGGCGTCGTCAATAGACTGGATATCGTCGGCAATCTCGCCCAGCAGATTGGCGGCGTAAAGAAGGACGTCACGCTGGACCCGCCAGGCAAACTCAGCACCGTTGTCCTTACCAGCTAATAGCGCTTTCATTTGCTTGGCCGGTTTGCCGGCCTGTTTGGCCGCTTCCAGAGCAGCGAACTTGACTTTTTGCTTGGGTCGGTACTCCATGGTATTATAATCCAGGACCAGTATTTCCCTGCCCTGGTCAGTTTTAACCTTCTTATAGAAGCCCTGGCGGGTCTTATCGCCCAACCACTGGTTTTCCAGCATCCGGCCCATAAAGGCGGGGGTTTCAAAAACAGCTTTCTCAATGGGGTCGGTGGCCGCATCGTAAACGTTCTTGGCCACGTGCAGCATTACATCCAGGCCAACCATGTCCAGGGTGCGAAAAGAGGCGCTCTTGGGCCGGCACATGACCCGCCCGGTTAAAGCGTCCACTTCATCAACGGTTAGCCCCATTTCCACCATCGTTTTGATGGTGGCGCACATGCCATATACGCCGATGCGGTTGGCAATAAAGTTGGGGGTATCCTTACAGATAACCATGCCCTTGCCCAGCACCTTCTCGCCGAAGGAGCGCATATAGGCCGTGATTTCCGGCAGGGTATCGTGACCTGGAATGATTTCTAAAAGCTTCATATAGCGGGGCGGGTTGAAAAAGTGGGTGCCTAAAAAATGCTGCCTGAATTCCTGGGACAGTCCTACACACATACTGTTGATGGAAATACCCGAGGTGTTGGAACTGACAATGGTCCCGGGCTTGCGGAGAGATTCAACCTTCTTCAGCAGGCTTTGCTTGATATCCAGCCGTTCTACAACCACTTCGATAATCCAATCGCACTCGGCCAACACATTCAGGTTGTCTGCAAAGTTACCCGGTGTCAACAGGGCTGCGTTTTCCGGTACATATAACGGTGCCGGTTTGGAATTCAGCAGCTGCTGAATTCCACTTGTAGCAAACCTGTTCCTAACTAGCGGGCTTTCCAGAGTCAGCCCCTTTTTCTCTTCGTCTGGAGTGAGCTGGTTGGGCACAATGTCTAATAGATAGGTGGGAATACCCACGTTGGCCAAATGTCCGGCAATGGCTGCGCCCATTACACCGGCGCCCAGCACGGCGGCCTTGTTGATGCTGTGCTTCATCTTCCGGTTGCCTCCTTTTTACATCAATTCCTAACTTACTGCCATGCGTAACTGTTCCCGCGTCGGGTATTGAATCGGAAAGCTTGGGAATGGACTTGGACTCCGATATTTTGACGACCAATAAAAGTGACTGAACATTCACTCATTATTATAAAGATATTGTATATAAGCAGAAAAAGCAATAGGGCTATTGGTTTGACTGCAACCGCTGAACAACGATGAATGACCATTCACAATAAAATAATGACCGTTGAGATTGAAAGAAAGACATTTGGCGGAAATGGGATAGAATTTTTTCGGTGAGGGATTTGGTGTATCAGGATGCAGCATGGTGATGTCTTTAATGGGGGCTAGACGCCCAAACTTATGTCGCGGTACCTATGTAGGGGCACTCCTTTGCGGGGCCCTCCTGCGCCGCCGGACCCAAATTGCTCGGCTAATACTATGCTTCACTGGTTCGGTCCATTATCGGTCGGCAGTTATCCGTTAAAGCAGCGGTATCATTTGGCCTAATAGTGCAGCATAGTCATTTTTTAGGGGCCGTTTCACCTACCCAGGCCGGAAAAGAAGTTTATCAAAACTGAACTCAGCATAGCAGCGGCAATTACCAAGGCCACAACCACCAGCAGCTTTTTCTTATTGGATGATTTCTTGCGCAACTCCAATTCTTGTTCTTTTTCCTTGCCCCGGCTGCTGTTCGCCAATTTTAGGCGTTCCCCGTCCCATACGGTGCCGGTGCGGGTTTTTCGTTTTTTATCCAGGTCCACCACCTTGGGCCGGTTGGCCACGGCGATCATTCCTTTCGGTAGAATAATCCTGATCATAACCTAATCATAAAATAAAATAAACGATAGGGGTATCATAAATAACTAACAAAATTTTACAAATTATTATTATCATCAGGCTGGTTTTGTGTTATGCTGTAAAGTAAGGCTGGTGGTAAAAATGAAGCGCATTAGCTATCAAGAATTTAAAGCAAACGTTAAAAAAAGTGCATCGATTACCCATCGTTTGATTGACCGCCGGGCCCCTCGCAGGCGGCCAAGGGATCCCGGGGAAACCGAAGCATTAATTTTGCTGGCCAATAAAGCCTGGGAAAACTCCATTGCCTCCGGCAAACTGCAAAAAAAGGGGATACGGCTTTACGCCATGAAGATCGATGAAAGATAAACTGGAACGAATAAAACAAATTAATAATCGGCTGGATAAAGCGATGTATTTTACCGCCTTACTGACCAAGGAACTGGAAAACAACGGGGCCATACCGGTTTTGGTAGGTGGCGGAGCGCTCGAGTTTTACACCCAGGGTAACTACATGACATTGGATATTGACCTGGTAGTGCCTGGACGGGATGCGATCAAAAGCGTTATTGAGATGTTTGGCTTCAGCAGGTCACCGGGTGAAAAAAGTTGGTACAGCGAAGAACTTCAGCTTTCCGTCGAGGTGCCTGATGATACCCTGGCCGGCTCCATGGAACGTATAGTGGCAGTTGAGGTTGAAGAAGATCTGACTGTGTACGTAATTGGGGTTGAGGATTTAATTATTGACCGGCTGAACGCGTACAAGTGGTGGAATTCCCTAAACGATGGGCAGTGGGCAGCGGCAGTTATTTATATCCATTATGATCACATTGATTTTAAGTATTTAAGAAATAGGGCCGGTGAAGAAGGGGTATTGGACAAGTTAGAAGAAGTTGTTGATCAGACTGAAATAATAAAGGCTCACAAAACAAACAAATAAAATACACGGTTTGGGCGGATGTAAACCCAGGCCGTTTTTTATTGTATTTTCGCGGCACCATTAGCGGAACCATTAGCGGTTGGAAACTTATTTTTAGGTCCATTATGTAATCGGGATCGTCATTCTGAACGAAATCTTTAGCTCCTTCGCTAACGCTCAGAATTACTACGCGTACCCGCACCACGATAAACGAATACAATCTACCTTCGTCAAGATTAAGCTTGTCATCCTGAGCGTAGCGAAGGATCTGGGTTTTAAGATTCTTCGCTGCGCTCAGAATGACAGGCTTAAAAGGTTCTTCAATTCATGTATTCATAGCAATAACATCATTAAGATTTATTTTACGGGTAGCCGAGGATTCCAAATCGTAGGTGCACCTGTGAGGGGTGCCCCTACGACAACGATGGGGATATATATAATCCGGTACAATTTTAAGCTAATCTTGCGCGCACTGATTGCTTGCTTCAAGCCACTTGGCCAGCTCGATACCGTCGGATGCGGATATGTGGAGCAATCCGAATCTGGCTTCGGAGGCCAGGTCCAGGTTGAAATTGGCCAGTCCGGCGCGACGCTGAAAGGGGTTGTGGCTGATAGTGAGGGACTGCACGCAGCGCCTGGGGACAATTACTTTAGTCCGGGAAAAAAGCCGGTAGCGGATAAACAGCATGCTGCCCCGCAAACTCCAACCGGCGTCCCTATGGTTCCACAAACCCATCACCGTAAACAAGAGCGGCAGCGCCAGGGGCAGCAGGGGGTAAGCAAAGCCGATTCGATATAACCACACTATCAGCAGCGCTGCAGCCGGGGCTGAAGGCAGCAACGCACGCATGACGTAGCGAATGCGTGTCCCGGGTGGCAGCCGCCGCAGGGGTACTTCGCCTATTGAGCTATCAATAATTGGGGATATGCCTAAGTTGGGGACAGGTTGGGGACATTCCTTCGAAGAAGGTGTGTCCCCTTTCCACTGACGGAGGTGTGTCCCCTTTCCGCTGATGGTGTCTCCCCTTTCCTCCGCAGAGTTAAATTCCGGCAAAAAATCCTGTAAAAAGCGGGGCAGATCCTTTTGCCGGATGAGCGGCCAAAGCAATGCTTTTTCTGTGCTTTTCTGTCCGTATCCGGCGCTTTCCACCTGTAGGGTTACCAGACCCCAGGGTTGGCGCAGCATCCCTTCCGTTAAGCGGAGGGCCTGGATGCGCCGCACGGGCAGGGAGACCTGGCGCCGGTGCAGCAAGCCGTAAACCATTTGAATGCGGTCTCCGGTACGGGTAAGCCGGAACCCGCCGTATTTTAAAACCATCCCCGCCACCGCCAGCAGCCACAGAACAATCAGCAGTAAAGCAATTAGTGCCACCGTGCTGCCATGCTCTACGAACCACTGATAGTATTCAATAACCTTTGACTCCAGGCCAATATCATCCAGAGTAGCCCAAATGCCGGAAGAAACCGCCAACACTACGCCCAATCCGCTTCCGGAAGTGACCCCGAATAAAAGCAAATACCCCACCGGCAGATTTTTATGCAGCCCGGGTCTTGCTTGGGGTTCGTTAGGCACCGGGGCAGCGGACGGCATCAGCATTTGCCGGAGTTCCCATGCCTCTCGGCGCGAAACAGCGGTCAACACCACTTCGGGCTTCTTGCCACCGGCCGTTTCCACCTGGACACTAACCAGGCCGAAAAGGCGCTGTAATATCCCCTGGTTAAAATCTACCGACTGAATCCGCTCCCGGGGGATAACTATTTTATTGCGCACCAGCACACCGTGTTCCACCAGTAAAATGCCGTTTCCGGTGCTGTAAGTGAAACGGTACCAGGACAGGGCACCCATAACCAGTACGGCCAGCACCAGAGCAACCACCAGCGTAATCGTCCACGAAGACAGTGCCTGCCGCAGCACCTGGCTGGCCATTAGGGCCAGCAGGGGTAAAGCCATATCCTTGAGCACTTTAATTGCGGTTAGCAGCATGCCCAGTGGATGCAGGCGGCGTTTTTCAAAGCTCATTTTCATATGTCCTCGCCAACCGTGATATTTTGTCCCGGAGTTCATCGGCCACCTCAACAGACAGCGCCGGTATTTCGTGCACACCGGCCGCCGTGGATATAGCAACGCTGGCCAGGTTGTAACGGCGCATGATGATGCCCTGCCGGGTGTCCACGTGCTGTACGCGGGCCAGGGGGATCAGGGTGCGTTTGATCAGCCAGATGCCCCTTTGCAAATCGACCTCTTCCTCGCTTACTTCGTAATGCCAGTGTTTCCAGAGCAGTTCCGGCAAGACGCCAATTTCCAGCGTGCCGTAAAGCATAACAACAACCGAGGGGATCACCGGCACCCAACCCGGCCAGTGAAAAAACATTAGTGCCACAGCGGCCGAACCACCCAGCATCACTGCCAGTACGGTAGTTTTGATTACGCCGCTGATTATCCAGACCTGCAGAGCCCGGGGGTCAAGCCTCTCCGCCGGTTCCGTACGCATGCGGGCTCACCTCTTTAAACGATCGATATTATCAGTATTAGAAGGTATATTCCTTGAACTTGTTTTTATTTCCTGCTCTGATATTATCCTGAACGATAGCGAAAGATTTTAAACTAGGTGCAAGTGTGTCAAGGGGACGGTTCCTTTGACACACTTTAGGTTTTGTCATCCTGAGCGTAGCGAAGGATCTTAAGGATCTAGATTCCTCACTTCGCTCGGAATGACAATCCAAGTAGGTTTTTATCCTTCTGATAGTGCCGTGGCAGCGACATGGACGTTTACCAGAAAATAAACTTTAAGTTGTCATCCTGAGCGTAGCGAAGGAGCTTAAGGATCTAGATTCCTCGCTTCGTTCGGAATGACAATCCAAGCAGGGTTTTCATCCTTCTGATAGTGCCGTGGCAGCGACATGGACGTTTACCAGAAAATAAACTTT
>JAENYQ010000014.1:0-4383 GCA_016841675.1 Desulfotomaculum sp. | reverse complement strand
GCGTAGCGAAGGAGCTTAAGGATCTAGATTCCTCGCTTCGTTCGGAATGACAATCTAAGCAGGGTTTTCATCCTTCTGATAGTGCCGTGGCAGCGATATTGACGTCTACCCTGAAAATAAACTTTAGGTTTTGTCATCCTGAGCGCAGCGAAGGAGCTTAAAGATCCAGATTCCTCGCTTCGTTCGGAATGACAATCCAAGCAGGTTTTTATCCTTCTGATGGTGCCGCGTTTAGCGGCATGGTGGCCTACTCTGGAAGGGGATGAACGCCCCTGTGGTTGCCCGGGCAGGGGAATAAACAAACGGGTCAATGTCACCCTGGTATGTTCCTTTAAAAAAACCTGGCCGGCGGCAGGTTTTACCCGGCTGGCTGCCGAATTGAATTGTCAGTAAAGTATACCGCAATACACTCGTTGCTGCGAGGGGAGTGGTAGCATGGAAAAGTTTCTAGAAAGGTTCAGCGCCGCCGAAGCTCGCACGGTGCGGGACATGGTTTACGAAACCCTTAGGCAGGCCATCTTTGAGGGCGTGTTTAAAAACGGCGACCGCATGGTGGAAAAAGAGCTGGCCGAAAAGCTGCGGGTCAGCCGGACGCCTATCCGCGAGGCCTTCCGCAGGTTAGAGGTCGAAGGCCTGATTAAACACTACCCGCGCAAAGGGGTACTGGTACGCGGCATCACCGCCGAGGACATCATCGAGATTTACGCCATTCGTGAGGCCCTGGAGACAATGGCCCTTTCCTTTGTAGTGGAAAACATCACCGAGGATGAAAAGCAAAAGCTTTATAAACTGATCGAGAAGATGAAGGTGCTTATCGAGGTCGGTGACGACGAGGAATTGCTGCAAAAATCCAGGTTTTTCAACGAACTGCTGCTGCGGTCATCCAGGATGCCCAGGCTGGTAAACCTAATTAATAATTACCAGGAATACATCGCCAGGTTCAGAAAAGCCACCTTGTCCAAACCCTCGCGCAAAGTTGACGCTTTAAAGGACCACGAGGAAATACTGCGGGCTATTGATCAGATGGACGTAGCCAGGGCCAGAGAACTTACCGTTAGACACCTAAAAAGCGCTTGCCGGGAATGCCTGCACGCCATCACCGGTATCGGCACCGCCCCGCCGGACAGCAGTAAACCTGTACCAGATAACATTATCTCTGCTACGGATAGTAGTATACCAGGAAAGGAGTAAACGCACAGAATATGAATATAACCCAAAAAATAATATCCTCCCACCTAGTAGAGGGCAGCCTGACCCCGGGCGAGGAAATCGCCGTCAAAATCGATCAGACCCTGACCCAGGACGCTACCGGCACCATGGCTTACCTGGAATTCGAGGCCATTGGAATGCCGCGCGTTAAAACCGAGCTTTCGGTCAGTTACGTAGACCATAACACCCTGCAGGTGGGCTTTGAGAATGCCGACGACCACCGGTTCCTGCAGAGCGCTGCCGCCAAGTTCGGGGTCTACTTTTCCCGCATGGGCAACGGTATCTGCCATCAAGTGCACCTGGAGCGCTTCGGCAAACCGGGTAAAACCCTGCTGGGTTCGGACAGCCACACCCCCACCAGCGGCGGTCTGGGCATGCTGGCCATCGGCGCCGGTGGTTTGGACGTGGCTACCGCTATGGCGGGCTATCCTTTTTATGTCAAAATGCCCGGGGTGGTCAACATTCGGCTGCACGGCCAGCCCGCTCCCTGGGTGGCGGCCAAGGACATCATTTTAGAAGTGCTGCGGCGCCTCTCCGTCAAAGGCGGGGTGGGCAAGGTCATGGAATATACCGGCGAGGGGGTCGCTTACCTCAGCGTGCCCGAGCGGGCCACTATTACTAACATGGGCGCCGAACTGGGGGCCACCACGTCAGTTTTCCCCAGCGATGAAGCCACCAGGCTATTCCTGGCCGCCCAAGGGCGGGAGCAGGATTTTGCAACGCTGCAGCCCGACCCCGGCGCTGCCTACGATGAAGTGGTGGATATTGATTTAAGCACCCTGGAACCATTAATTGCCTTGCCGCATATGCCTGATAACGTGGTGAAAGTATCCGAGGTAGCGGGCCGCCGGGTGAACCAGGTGTTCATTGGCAGCTGCACCAACTCCTCATACACCGACTTAATGAAAGTAGCTACTATATTAAAGGGTCAAATCGTCAACCCCGGGGTTAGCCTGGTGATCGCCCCCGGCTCCCGGCAAGTGCTTACCGCCCTGGCTTCCAACGGTGCGCTGGCCGACCTGGTGAACGCCGGAGCCCGGATTCTGGAGTGCGCTTGCGGACCCTGCGTGGGCGTGGGCCAGTCGCCTGTTTCCAGCGGCATCTCCCTGCGCACCTCCAACCGCAACTTCGAAGGGCGCAGCGGCACCGCCGACGCCGAGATTTACTTAGTCAGCTGTGAAACAGCGGCGGCCTCAGCCCTGGCCGGCGTAATCACCGACCCGCGTGATTTGGGTAATCCAGTCCAGATCGCCATGCCCGCAACATTCCCGGTAGATGACCGGATGATCATCCCGCCGTCCGAGTCCGGCGCCGACCTGCCGCTGGTGATGGGGCCCAACATTAAGCCCCTGCCCGTGGCTGCCCCGCTGGCCGAACAAATCCAGGGTGAAGTGCTGCTTAAAGTAGGCGACAACATCACCACCGACCATATCATGCCGGCGGGGGCCAAAATATTGGCGCTGCGCTCCAACATCCCGGCCATCTCCATGCATTGTTTCGTCTCGGTAGACCCCACCTTCGCCGAGCGGGCGCTGACCGCTGGCGGCGGCATTCTAGTGGGTGGCTTAAACTACGGCCAGGGCTCCAGCCGCGAACACGCCGCTTTGGCCCCACTGTACCTGGGAATTAAGGCGGTGCTGGCCAAATCTTTCGCCCGCATCCACATGCAGAACCTGGTCAACTTCGGCCTGCTGCCGCTAGTGTTTGCCGACGAGGCCGACTACGACGACATTCAGCCAGGTGACCGCTTAACCATAGAAGATCTGCGGGCCAACCTGCCCACCAACACCGTACAGGTGCGCAACACCCGCAGCGGCAAAACCTACCCGGTCAAGCACACCCTCTCCGGGCGGCAAATCGACATCCTGCTGGCCGGCGGCCTGCTAAAAATAGTTGGTTAGTTGGTTAGTAGTTAGTTGGTTAGTGGTCTGACCTAACCAACTATCCAACTAACCAACTAACCAACTAACCAACTAAACTAAAGGAATTACAATAATTCAAGAGGATAAACCGTTCTCTCATTCTGACTCCTGACTCCTGACTTTATTAATTTAAATATCTATCTAAGTCAAAAGTGTGTCAAAGGAACCGTCCCCTTGACACACTTTAGCCTTCCCTACTTTACTTGTCCGGATCCTCGCCATACATCGGCATTACTTCCGGTTCCAACTTATCCTGCTTGGGTTTAGCCCCAGGGAACTTCTTGGCTTTATTCTTATTGTTTTCCTTATTTAATTCAGACATTATGTTCACCTCCTCCTTGTTGCTTTAATCTAAGTAACCAGGCCCAAATTTATGCAAGCCTTATTCACCCATTCAAGACGAGACCGTTCCCGACCGGAATGGTAAACTTTTTAGGGCTGGAGAAGGATTTTCTATAGCAGGTCCAGAAGCTTTCAGCATGAGGTAAAGTATAGGCAATTTTAGCAGAAGGTACAGCATATGGAGCTATGGACGATTTTTTGGACTGCCCTGGTGGTGGGTTTTTCCGGCGCGATGATGCCGGGGCCGCTGTTGACAGTGACAATCGGTGAATCAGTGCGCCGGGGTTTCGCGGCCGGACCGCTGATTGTGCTGGGCCACGCCATCCTGGAGATACTGCTGGTAGTGCTGCTGGTGCTGGGGTTGGCCCAGTTCCTGGCATCGGAGCGGGTAAATACAATCATAGCCCTGGTGGGGGGCGCCTTCATGGTGTACATGGGCTGGTCCATGGCCCGGGACGCCTGGCAGGGCCGCGTATCGCTGGATCTGGGTCCTCCGAGGGGCAGTAATACGTCTAGGGGCAAATCGGCCGTCTCAAAAGGAGCACGGCCGGGAATGCACCCGGTGACCGCCGGTATCCTGGTCAGCCTGTCCAACCCCTATTTCACTTTTTGGTGGGCCACCGTAGGCTTGGCCTTTATTAGCACATCCGTGGCCTTTGGGACTGCCGGCCTGGCGGCTTTTACCACCGGACACCTGCTGTCGGACCTAATTTGGTACAGCCTGGTGTCGGGTGCCGTGGCCGGTGGACGCCGTTTTATGAACCAGCAGGTGTACCGGGGTATTATCGCTGTATGCGGTGTTTTCTTGGTCGGGCTGGGAGCATATTTTTTCATCATCCGGGGCATTGCATGAAGATTTTTAATTTCCAAGTTCCAGGTCTAAATCCACCGCCTTTAGGCGGTTAGCTTT
>JAENYQ010000136.1 GCA_016841675.1 Desulfotomaculum sp. | reverse complement strand
ATACAGTCCCCAATCCGTTTGTTGTTAGCTTTGGCTACTATCTCCAGGGTTTTTTCGATTGGATCATCCAGGTTAATTTTGCCCGCGGACCGCGGTCCCACGGCTAATTTATCCATGTACATGTCCGGCGCGTGCAGCAGGTTGCCCCGGTCGGCGATGGCAATTACCGACATGGCATTGGGTAACCCCTTGGCTAAAATATTGGTGCCTTCCAGTGGGTCTACCGCCACATCCACTTCGGGAGTGGGGGTACAGCCTACTTTCTCACCTATGTATAGCATGGGGGCTTCGTCCATTTCCCCTTCGCCTATTACTACTGTGCCGTTAACGCATACCGAGTCGAACATGGTGCGCATTGCATTGGTGGCAGCATTGTCGGCTTCCATTTTGCGTCCACGGCCCATCCACTGGGCGGAAGCCAGGGCGGCCATTTCGGTAACCCGTACTAATTCTAACGTTAGCTCTCTTTCCATACACCCGTCTCCTTTGTTGAAAACTGGTTAAACTGACAATTCGCTGTTATTATTTTAACATATTTACTACCTGATAGGTTAATTAGTATAACATTTTTTTAGAAATGTGCGTCAGGTTTACCCCATATAGTACTGTTCTTCATTAGTATATATGACGCCCCGCAAAAAATAACACCAGAAAAATGGTACAGGCTCAAATCGTTTATTAAAAAAAGTGGACGTAGGAAAAGGGGACTGGCTCCATTTCGTTTTTTGAAATGGTGCCTGTCCCCTTTTCCGTGCTATAGCCGTGCCATAAGCTCACCCTTCCCCCCAGCACCAAAACAGCGTTAAAAAAGTAGCCTGTCCCCTTTTTACCTTCTTTGACCTATGGGTAAAATATACTAACTTTGGTGATCCGTGTTATAATATACACCGTATTAGACAATTGCAATTCATTACTAATCGAACCTCGAAATTCGAACCTCGAACTTCGAAAAAACTGGGGGTATCAAGATGACCAAGCTTTGGGGTGGGCGTTTTCAAAAAGAAACCGACCGGCTGGTGGACGACTTTCACTCATCCATATCATTCGACTGCCGGCTTTACAAATACGATATCACAGGCAGCATGGCCCACGCGCGTATGTTGGCCAGGGTGGGGATTATCGCCCCCGGGGAGGCCGAGGCTATTGTGGCCGGGCTGCAGCAGATTTTGGAGGACATTGAGGCGGGCCGGGTGGAGTTTTCCGTTACCGCTGAGGATATCCACATGAATGTAGAGCAAATGCTCATTGAGCGCGTTGGCGAGGTGGGCAAAAAGCTGCACACTGCCCGCAGTCGCAACGACCAGGTGGCTCTAGATGTGCGCATGTATCTGCGGGACGAAATAGATGCTGTAACCGCTCTGCTGGCCGAACTAACCGGCACGTTGCTGGACCTGGCCCAGCAGCATACCAAAACGGTAATGCCGGGCTACACCCACCTGCAGCGGGCCCAGCCCATCACGCTGGCCCACCATCTGCTGGCCTACTGCCAGATGCTGGGCCGTGATATGGACCGCCTGGCCGACTGCCGCCGCCGGGTGAATGTAATGCCCCTGGGGGCCGGGGCGCTGGCCGGCACTACTTTCCCCCTGGATCGGGAATACGTAGCCCGGCAGCTGGACTTTGCCGGCGTTACCGCCAACAGCCTGGATGCGGTGAGCGACCGGGACTTCGCAGTGGAATTCTGCGCCGCCGCTTCATTAATTATGATGCACCTAAGCCGGTTCTGCGAGGAGGTTATCCTCTGGTCCACCGCGGAATTCAGTTTCATTGAGCTAGACGACGCTTACAGCACCGGCAGCAGTATGATGCCCCAAAAGAAAAACCCCGATGTCGCCGAGCTGATTCGGGGTAAAAGCGGACGGGTGTTTGGTGACCTGGCCGCGCTGTTAACGATGCTTAAAGGGCTGCCTCTGGCCTATAACAAGGATATGCAGGAGGACAAGGAAGCTCTGTTCGATGCCGTGGACACAGTGAAAAAATGCCTGCAGACTTTCCGGCCGATGGTGGCCACGATGCGGGTAAAGGATAACAACATGGCCCAAGCCGCCCGGGGCGGGTTTACCAACGCCACTGATTTGGCCGATTACCTGGTGCAAAAGGGTGTGCCTTTTCGGGAAGCACACGAAATAGTGGGCCGGGCGGTGGTTTACTGTCTGGAGCATCAAAAATCTTTGGAAGAGTTAAGGATAGAGGAATACCACCAATTTTCCCCGGCCATTGATGAAGGTGTTTACCAGGCCATCGACATCGCCCGGTGCGTAGAGGGACGCTCAGTCATCGGCGGCCCGGCCCCGGCGGCGGTACGGGAGGCGATCAGTTTGGCCCGGGAGCGGCTTAAAACATAGGGGAATTTTAATGCACCACCAATACAATTGCTGTCGTAGGGGCACCCCTTGCGGGTGCCCCTACGATTTTTGCTGCCCAAAGTATAATCTCATTCTCTAGGTTGTCCCCCTGCAGCATTGGCGAAGGTTCAAGATTCTTCGCTGCGCTCAGAATGACAGGCTTAAAAGGTTTTTCAATTCTTGTGTTCATAGCAGTGACAACCTAGCAATTGTGTACCTAAGAGTGCATCTGTCCTCCTGCAGCATTAGCGAAGGTTCAAGATTCTTCGCTGCGCTCAGAATGACAAGACAGCAAGGGAAGCGGTTAGAATGACATGGCAATAGTACTACCAAGGGAAGTAGTCGGAATTTTGCATGCTTTGTACTTACTGAGTTAACGTTATCAAAAATTTTAAAAATTTGTTACTTGATGCTGGTGATCTGCATATAATGGCAGGTTGGACAATAGCGGATAAAAACATCTTTACCTTGATACCACATTTCATAAATACCGCAAACTGGGCAATCAACCTCACCGAGATTAATAATATCGGGGTATTTTTGACGTAACTTACTTATTTTCATGTTAGCTCCCCCCATTATTAAATTATTCGTCGGCTTCGGCAAATATCAGGGGGTTGAATGGGAAGCAGCTATTGGAAGTAATAGGATGGAAACACAGGGTGACACCCAGCCGCCCGGCGGCATAGTATATCCCGGGAGGTGGCCGCATTGTTTAAAATCAGCGAGCTCACCAAAAAGGACATCATCAACCTGAAAGACGGCGCCAAGCTGGGCCCGGTTAAAGACGCCCACTTCGACCTGGCGGAAGGCCGGATTAAGGCGCTGGTGCTGGAAGGACCGCGGAAAATGTTCGGCCTGTTCAGCGCCGGGGGTGACGTGGTGGTGACCTGGGATAAAATAAAAATCATCGGCAAAGACGCCGTTCTGGTGCAGATAGACTAGAAGCAGGTAGTGTAAAAGGGGACAGGCACCGGCCAAAACCTGGCCGGAGCCAGTCCCCTTTTACGGTCCCTGTCCCCTTTTAGCCTGAATTAGCCTGACCTGTGCGTTGACATAAATTACTGCGCCTGTTAAAATAAACATGATTTTTTAGCAGTGCAAGGAGGCTTGCCAATTGGGTAAACGCTTGTTCACATCTGAATCGGTAACCGAAGGTCACCCCGACAAAGTGGCCGACCAAATCTCAGACGCTATATTAGATGAAATAATCGGCCAGGACCCCACCGCCAGGGTAGCCTGTGAAACATTTGTCACTACCGGCCTGGTGCTGGTGGGCGGCGAAATAACCACCCTTTGCTACGTAGACATCCCCCGCGTAGTCAGACAAACAGTACGGGAAATCGGCTACACCCGGGCCAAGTACGGTTTTGACAGCGACACCTGCGCGGTGCTGACCTCTATTGACGAGCAATCGCCCGACATAGCCCTGGGGGTGGACAGGGCACTGGAGGCCAAGAACGGCGAAGATATAGACAGTGTCATCGAAGCTATCGGTGCCGGCGACCAGGGCATGATGTTCGGCTACGCTTCTAACGAAACACCAGAACTGATGCCCATGCCCATCTCCCTGGCCCACCGCCTGGCCCGCAGGCTGGCCGTGGTGCGCAAAACCCGGGAGGTGCCTTTCCTGCGCCCCGACGGCAAGGTTCAGGTCACCGTGGAATACGAAAATGGCCGGCCCGTACGGCTGGACACCATTGTTGTTTCGGCCCAGCACCACCCGCGGGTGGAAATGGACATAATCAGGGAAGAAATCATCGACAAAGTGATTAAGCCCGTAGTACCCAAAGAAATGATCAGCGAAGCCACCCGCTACCTAATTAACCCTACCGGCCGCTTTGTAGTAGGCGGCCCTCAGGGCGACGCCGGCTTAACCGGCCGAAAAATCATCGTCGACACCTACGGCGGCATGGCCCGGCATGGAGGCGGCGCTTTCTCCGGCAAAGATCCCACCAAAGTGGACCGCTCCGCCAGCTACGCCATGCGCTACGTGGCCAAGAACATCGTAGCCGCCGGGCTGGCCGACCGCTGCGAAGTGCAGGTGGCCTACGCCATCGGCGTGGCCCAGCCGGTATCGGTAATGGTGGAGACATTTGGCACCAGCAAAGTGGACGAACAAAGGCTGGTGCAGGTAATCCGCGAAGTGTTTGACCTACGCCCGGCAGCCATCATCCGCGACCTGGATCTGCGCCGGCCCATCTACAAGAACACCGCCGCGTACGGCCACTTTGGCCGCCGCGATATTGCGTTGCCCTGGGAGGGTACAGATAAAGCCCAAGAACTGCGCCGGGTGTTCAACTGCTAATAGCCATGTATAAACTAAGTGCAATATAGGGCGAGGTTAAGAAAAAGGGGACAGGCTACTTTTTCGTCTTGTGAAAAAGTAGCCTGTCCCCTTTTTCTGTGCAAACCGGCCAAAACCGGGCCGGAGCCAGTCCCCTTTTACGTTGCCTGTCCCCTTTTTCTGTGCACTGTGCAAATTCGATAAGCAACTTTATAATTTTTAACCCAAGTTACAGGGTTTTACTCATTTCATCAAGAATATAACAAAGATACAAAAAAGAGACACGCTTGCTAAAGTAAATCAGGGATGAATATCGTAATATGAAAGGGGAGACACCCAATGGATGCGGGGGTTTCTCTTTAAGCTGGAAAATATATTTTATGGGTTGTCACCCATAAGCTTGTCATCCTGAGCGCAGCGAAGGATCTGGCGCTTTAAGATTCTTCGCTGCGCTCAGAATTAACATGCGTATTCGCACCACGATAAACGAATACAACTTGCTGGCTGTATTCATAACAATGACTATTT